>JBKBRD010000436.1:0-2949 GCA_046292405.1 Allobosea sp.
CGCCTCGACGCTGGCCTATGACGAGTTTCTCAACACGCTGAACTGGCCGCTCGGCGCCGCGATCGCGACCCTGCTGCTCGTCGCGCTGGTGCTGATCACCGTCGGCTCCAACCGCCTGATCGAGCGCCGCTACGCACAGGTGTTCGAATGAGGGACCGCATGGCATTTGCACGGGCGCCTGTGCCGCCAGCCGCCCCCGTCCCGAGGAGCGCCGCAGACGCGTCTCTAAAGCTGGTCGCAAGCCGTTCCCGCGCCCTCTGGAGCATCCTTCGAGACGCTGCTGCGCAGCTCCTCAGGATGAGGGCTGAAGCATCTGAGAGGGCGACGCGATGAGACGCAACGGGTTTGCCGCGCTTATTTTCCACGCGCTCTTCGTCGTCTTCATGCTGGCGCCGCTGCTGATCGTCTGCGTCGTCGCCTTCACGCCGGAAGGCTATCTCTCGCTGCCGACGCGGGGCCCGAGCCTGCGCTGGTTCAGGGCCATTCTCGACTATCCGGAATTCATCCGCGCCTTCCGCGATTCACTGTGGCTGGCGGCGCTCTCTTCCACCATCGCCATCATGCTGGCGGTGCCGGCCGCGCTCGCCATCGCGCGCTATCGCTTTCCCGGCCGCGAGGCGATCACGGCGCTGTTCATGTCGCCGCTGATGGTGCCGCATGTCGTGCTCGGCATCGCCTTCCTGCGCTTTTTCACCCAGCTCGGCATTTCCGGCACCTTCGTCGGGCTGGTGCTGAGCCACGTCATCGTGGTGATCCCTTTCGCGCTGCGGCTGGTGCTTGCCGCCTCCTACGGCATCGACCGACGCATCGAGCATGCCGCGGTCTCGCTGGGGGCGGGCACCGCGACGGTGTTTCGCCGGGTGACCTTGCCGCTGATCCTGCCGGGGGTCGTCTCGGGCTGGCTGCTGGCCGCGATCAACTCCTTCGACGAGGTGACGATGACCGTCTTCATCGCCTCGCCAGCGACGGTGACGCTGCCGGTCAGGATGTTCCTCTACATCCAGGACAATATCGACCCGCTGATCGCGGCTGTCTCCGCCTGTCTCATTGCCATGACGGCGATCCTGCTCTTCGCGCTCGACCGGCTGTTCGGGCTCGACCGCCTCTTCGTCGGATCCGGAAAGGGCTGACACACGTGACGTCTCATCATCCAGCATCTGAAGCCGACATCGTCGTGGTCGGCGGTGGCGTCGTCGGCGGCGCGATCGCGCTCGGGCTGGCGCGCGGCGGCGCGCGCGTCACCATCCTCGACGAGGGCGATGTCGCCTTCCGGGCGTCGCGCGGCAATTTCGCGCTCGTCTGGGTCCAGTCGAAGGGGCTGGGCATGCCCGATTACGCGCTCTGGTCACGCAGTTCGGCCGAGCAATGGGGCCAGCTCGCCGGTCTGCTGCAGGAGGAAACCGGGATCGACGTTGCCCACAGCCAGCCCGGCGGCTTCATGCTCTGCCTGTCGGAGGCGGAACTGCAACAGCGCCGCGAGACCATGCTGCGGCTGCACAACCAGATGTCGATCGCCGATTTTCCCTATGAGATCCTCGACCATGACGAGACCAGACGTCGCCTGCCCGATATCGGCAAGGACGTGGTCGGCTCGGTCTACAGTCCGCTCGACGGCCATGTGAATTCGCTCAAGCTGTTTCGCGCGTTGCGCGAGGCCACGCAGCGTCGCGGCGTCGACTACCGGGCGAACTGCACCGTCGACAGCATCACTCAGCGCGATGGCGGGTTTTTGCTGCGCGGCGCCTTCGGCGAGGTGGCTGCCGCCAAGGTCGTGCTGGCCGCGGGTCTCGGCAACGCCCGACTCGCGCCCATGGTCGGACTCGATGCTCCGGTGAAGCCGAGCAAGGGCCAGATCATCGTCACCGAGAAGACCGCGCCCTTCCTGAACAACCCGATGGTGACGATCCGCCAGACCGACGAGGGCGGCGTGATGATCGGCGACAGCCAGGAGGATCGCGGCTTCGACACGGTCGTCGGCCAGCCGATCCTCTCGGTGATGGCCGAGCGCGCCGTGCGCATGTTTCCGCGCCTGGCCGGGTTGAACGTGGTGCGCTCCTGGTCTGCGCTGCGGGTGATGAGCCCGGATGGTTTCCCGATCTACGACCAGTCGCTCAGCCATCCCGGCGCCTTCGTCGTCACCTGCCATTCCGGCGTGACGCTGGCCGCCAACCATGTGCTGACGCTGGCGCCCGCGATCCTGTCCGGCGCGCTGCCCGGCACGTTCGACGCCTTTTCCGCAAGGAGGTTCCATGTTCCGGCCCATTGATACGATCATGGGAGCCGAGACGGTCGGCTTCAGCTTTGACGGTCGCGCCATGACCGCGCGTGCGGGCGACACTGTCGCGGCGGCGCTGCTCGCCAACGGTGTCCAGGCCTGCCGGCAAACGCCGGTTTCGGGCGCGCCGCGGGGTCCCTACTGCATGATGGGCGTCTGTTTCGACTGCCTCGTCGTCATCGACGGCGTCGGCAACCGGCAGGGCTGCCTCATTCCCTTGCGCGACGGCATGCGCGTCGAGACCCAGATGGGGCGTCGCCAAACCGAGGCGGTGCAGCCATGATCACGATGAGAGACATCGCTCACCTTGCCGGGCAGTACGACATCGCCGTCGTCGGCGCAGGGCCTGCCGGGATCGCCGCCGCCGCGCGTGCGGCAGAGCTCGGCCTGTCCGTGCTGTTGGCCGACGAGAACCCGGCGCCGGGCGGACAGATCTACCGCGCCATCACGACGACCCCCGTCACCCAGCGCCGCGTGCTCGGCGAAGACTACTGGAAGGGCGAGGCTCTGGTCGCGCGGCTTGAGAAGTCGGCCGCTTGTTACGCGCCGGGCTGCACGGTCTGGTCGGTTGCGCCCGACGAGGCCGGCGCTTTCGAGCTGGGTCTGTCGCTGGGCGGCCAGGCGCGGCTGGTCTCCGCCGGCCAGATCATATTGGCGACGGGGGCGCAGGAGCG
>JBKBRD010000437.1:0-2942 GCA_046292405.1 Allobosea sp.
GTTCGTTCTAATTCGATCTCCAGATCGAATAAGGGAAGCCCGGCCTCGTGCCGGGCTTTTCGTTTGTATAGAGGTGTTCTGACGATCGCCGCTGCGATCAACAGCTGGGTTCAGCTGCCGAGAAACGCGCCGATCGCCTCCGCGAGGCCTCCGAGATGCAACAGCGGCGCATGCCCCTGGCCCTTCGCCTCCACGGTCTTGCATCCGGAATGTCGCCGCGCCATCTCATCCGTCGTCGCGCGGGACAGAAGCCTTGAGTATTCCCCCCGGATCACCATCACCCGCTTGTCCGCAAGCAGCGCAAACTGCGCCCAGAGGTCGGAGAAGGGCTGGCTCAGGTCTGCGGCACGAAACTGTGCGGCGATATCAGGGGCGAAATCTGCCGTGAGCTTTCCATCGATCTCGCGGTAAAGCGCCTTAGCCATGTCGGCCCAGTCGTCCTGCTTCAGCGCCGGAAACTCTGCGCCATGGGTTGCCTCGAGGATATCAGCCGCTTCGGCGTAACTGGAAGGCGAAGGCCGATTGCCGAGATATCCCTGGATCTGTCTTAGGCCCTCCGTTTCCAGCACAGGCCCGATATCGTTCAGCACTATCAGTTCGATGCGGTGAAGATGCGTCATGGCCAGTACATGCAGGATCAAGCCGCCGCGCGAGGTGCCGATGAAGGCGGCGCTGTCGATCCCCAATTGGTCGAGCACGCTGATCACGTCATCCGCTTCGACCGGGATGGTGTAGCGCTCCGGGATCGGATCGCGATCCGATAATCCCCGGCCGCGCGAGGAAATCGCGATAACTCGCCGGTCATAAGGCGGAGCCGCCAGCACCCGCCCCAGATCTTCGAAGTCGAGCACATTGCGTGTCAGCCCCGGCAGGCAGACGATTGGCGTGCCGCCATTGTCTGCGCCATGGATGCGCACATGCAGGTTCAGTCCATCGGGGACGGTAATGAAGCGGTCGATGCCATCGGCCATGCGGTTCTCCTTCCTGTCTCGAACGAGAACCTAGCGGACCCTTCGCCTCCGGTCATCAGGCAATGGAGAAGGGCAGGGCGCTTAACGCCCGAAGCGCAGATCGTGCACGATATCGGTCTTCTGGCCCAGGCGGCTCTTGTAGACCTGATAATTCTCCATCACCCGCATCACGTAATTGCGCGTCTCGGGGAAGGGGATGCGCTCAATCCAGTCGACGACCTCGTCGATCGACTTGCCGCGCGGATCGCCGTAGCGCTCGATCCACTCGGGCACTTTGCGCGGGCCGGCATTATAGGCGATGAAGGTCAGGATATAGGACCCGCCAAAGGCATCGATCTGCTCGCCGAGATAATGGGCGCCAAGCGTGGCGTTGAAACCTGGATCGCGGGTCAGCTTCTCCGGTTGATAGGCAATGCCGTGGCGCGCCGCGACCCCCCGGGCCGTCGATGGCAGGAGCTGCAGCAGCCCGCGCGCATCTGCCGGCGAAATGGCGGCCGGGTTGAAGGCGCTTTCCTGCCGCGCAATCGCGTAAGCCAGTGCCTTGCCGGAGCCGGCGATATTGGCACTTGCGGGGATGACACCGACGGGGAAGGCAAGCGCCGGCACGTCGATGCCGCGCGCGTAAGCCGTCTTGCCGATCTGCAGTGACAATTGATGCCCGCCGGACGAGTTTTCTGCGCGCGCACTCAGCAGCGCCAGTTCCCCGGGACTGTCGAGCTGATCGGCCAGCGCCCGGTAAAGGCTCTGCGCCCGCCAGCCATGGCCGGCCGCCTCGTAACGGGCGATCGCCTGGACGGATTCGCGCTGGCCGAACCGGCTGCGGTCGGCCTGGCTCGGACGCGGATAGGGGATCTGGATGCCGGGGCGATCGATGCGGGCGGCCGCGAGCTGGCCGTAGAAGGTGCTGGAATGCTGGGCGGCGCGGGCGAAGTGCTCGCGCGCCTTGCCGTCCTTGGCTGCTTCCGCCGCACGGCCGAGCCAATACCAGGCGCGGCTTGCCGAAAGCGGCCGGTTCGAGACTTCGAGAATGCGGTTGAAGTGGCGGCTTGCGGTGCCGGGGTCGTTCAGCGCCCTCAGCGCATACCAGCCGGCATGGAACTCGGCGTCGGCAATATCGGTCGCTTCGGTCGCCACATGGCGGGAGACGATGCGATAGGCCTCGCGATACTGGCCGAGATCGGCAAGTCCGCGCGCGATGATCCGCTGCTCGTTCCACCAGGCGCGGCCGCTGACGAGCTTGTCCCGCTCGCGCGGCATCTGTTCGAGAAGCTTTGCCGCTTCTTCGTAGCGCTGTTGCCGGCGCAGGTTTTCGATGCGGATATAGAGGAGCGCCGGATCCTTGGCCCAGGACTTGTCGACGGCGGCAATCAGCGCATCGACATTCTTGGCGCGCGCATTGAGCCCCGCCCAGGCGCGGTAGAGCGACTGCGCTTCACCGAGCGAAGAAAACCGCTTCGCCTGCGAGGCCCGGTTGCGATACATCAGATAATCCATGCGCGCCCGGTGATCGGCAGTGCGCAAAAGGGCAGGGAATTCCTTGAGGATCCGGTTTTCCGCTGCCTCATCCAGCGCCTCGCTGCGCCAGAGATTGCGGATCAGGCTTGCCGCTTTCGCCGTATCGCCCGAGCCGAGATGCGCGCGCGCCAGGAGGATCGTGCCTTCGGTGGTCTCAGGGGCGGTATTGCCAAAGGCGGAGAGAACGGCGGATGGCGCCGGGTTTTCGCGGAAAAGCGCCTTTTCCGAATTGGCGCGGAAGGATTTGAGCCCCGGCCAGCCCTGAAGCTGTCGCTGGGCGGCGGCAATTTCGGCCGCCGGCACGTCGCTCAAGCCGGACATCGCGATCGACCAGGTCAGCATCTGCCGGTCGAGACCGGCGGGCATGCGATCGCGGATCGCAATCGCCTGGGCGCCCTTGCGGTCAGACAGGGCATCAAGGCCGGATTTCAGTTGCGGATTGGCCGCAGCCAGGCG
>JBKBRD010000438.1:0-2912 GCA_046292405.1 Allobosea sp.
GGTCGGCACGGCCGCGCTCGGCATCATCCTGCTGGGCGAGCCGGCTCACATCCTCAGACTCGCCTGCATCGGGCTCATCGTCGCCGGCATCGTCGGGCTGAAGCTGGTGTCGTAACGCCGGCAGGCTTGCGTCAGCGCCGAAACGAATCCGGCCAGAACCCGCCTTGCTCCAGCGCGACGATCAGCACGATCACAGCCAGCGTGACCGCGAGCGTGATCAACTTCGCGTTCCACGGCACGCCGCGGCCGATGAGCCAGATCAGGACGACGCCCATCAGGGCCGGGATCAAAATCTCCATGCGCTGAAGCTAATGCGCCCGGCCGCTCGCCGCAAATTGCCATGCCGCTCGGCGCATACCACGCCCGGCCGGGCGGAGCGGAACAGATGGCGCGGGCGCAAGTTGAAGCGGGGAGAACAGCGCGGCGCACTTTCAGGGCGCGTCGGCCTGTCAAACCCCGCAACCACCAGCGACAGGAGAGCACGATGGGCTTGTTCACGAAGGACATCAAGACGATGGACGATCTCTTCGTCCATACGCTGCAGGACATCTACTACGCCGAAAACCAGATTTTGAAGGCGTTGCCGAAGATGATCGGCAAGGCGACCAGCCCGGAGCTGAAGCAGGGGCTGGAGATGCATCGCGACGAGACCGCCGGGCATATCCAGCGTCTGGAGCAGGTCTTCCGCCAGCATGGCGCCGAAGTGAAGGGCGTCACCTGCCCGGCGATCGACGGCATCCTGGAAGAGGCCGACGAACTCGCCGGCGAGGTCGCCGACAAGGAAGTCCTGGACGCGGCCATCATCGCCGCCTCGCAGGCCGTCGAACATTACGAGATCACGCGCTACGGCACTCTGGTCGCCTGGGCCAAGCAGCTCGGCCGGCAGGATTGCGCCACGCTGCTGCAGCAGAACCTCGATGAGGAATTCGCGGCCGACAAAAAGCTGTCCAAGATGGCCGAATCCGGCATCAACAGCCGCGCCGCCGCCTGATCTTCCGTCAGAAAAGGCCCGCGCCGGCTCGCGCCGGAGCGGGCCTTTTTGCGTTCTGTCAGACCGGATTGCCGGGATCGCCCGGCGGCACGCGCGGGCGTTTGCGTTGGCGCAGGCCCCTGGCCCAGAAGCCGCCCAGCGTCAGCCCCAGCGGCACCGAAGCCAGCAGCAGCCAGCCGACCAGACCCCAATCGCCGCTCACGGCAGCACCCCTTCGAGTCCAGGCTTCAGCTTGGCGATCTCGCTCGCAACATAGTCCATGAACAGGCGCACGCGCGGGCTGTGGCGTAGTTCGGGGTGGGTCAAAAGCCAGAGATCTGCGGCATAGGCGGGATCGGGCGGCGCCAGCCGGGCGAGGGCAGGGCGACGATCGGCCATGAAGCACGGCAGGAAACCGATGCCGATGCCGGCCTCCACGGCTTCGGCCAGTCCCAGCACCGTATTGATCCGATAGACGATGCGCTCCGCTGCGACATGGTCGGTGACGTCCCGGACGAGCTTGAACAGGCGAAGCTCCTCGCCCAGCGAGACCCATCTCTCCCCCCAGAAATCGCGCCGGTCGAGGACGCTATGTCCCGGAAACGCATCGGCCCGCCCATAGAGCGCCCAGGCGATGCGGGCCGTCCGGCGGCCGACCAGCGTGTCCGGCGGCTTGTCCGTCGCCCTGATCGCCACATCGGCGTCGCGCTTCGACAGGTTGAGCGCCTGGTTGCCGAGCAGGAGCTCGAGCCGGATGTCGGGGCAGGTTTCGAGAAAGCCGGCGAAGATCGGCGTGAGCATCTCGACCAGCAAGGTGTCGTTGGTCGTCACCCGCAACTCGCCCGCGGGCTTGATCTCCTGTCCTGCGAGCTTGAGCGCGAAGGCCGAGATGTCGTTGTCGACGCGCTCGGCGAGCGCCGCCATCTCCTCGCCCGCGGGCGTCGCGACATAGCCGCTGCGATGGCGTTCGAACAGTTTCAGCCCGAGCCCGGCCTCGATCTGGCCGAGCCGCCGGAACACGGTGGAGTGGTTGAGACCAAGCCGCGCCGCCGCACTCGGCAGCGAGCGGGCGTCGATGATCGCCTTGATCAGTCGGAAATCATCCCAGGCCAGGGTCTCGGGGCTAATCTTGCCCGTCGTAGCCTTTGCACGGTCCATCGCGTCATTCTTCAAGAGAGTTGCGAGCCGACAATGCAACCCTTCGCCCGTCAGCCTACGCGAAGCCGCCGACTATCACATGTTTCATACAAATCGGAAGTCGTCTGCTGTGAGAGTATCCAGGGAAACGCCTGTCAGGGTCAAAAAATCGCCCGTATCGAAGCGGATGACCGTGTCAGAGCCGACCTGATTTGCCGCGTCTCGAACGGCAGAAAAATTTCCGAATAGGCCGGAGTCGAGCTTGATCACGTCACCCCCCGCCTCCGTCGCAAAATCCGTTATAGTGTCTCGACCAAATCCATGAGCAAACACGAAACTGTCGCTGCCTGCGCCCCCTTGCAGGACGTCATTGCCGCCTTTCGCATCAATAACGTCATTCCCAGCCTCCGCTGAGATAAACTCACTGTCTTCATTCCCTGAATACGAATCATTGAAGTTAGACAAAATGAAGCGTTCGATGCCGATATAGGTGTCGCCGGCTGCATCGCCGGTACCGTTCGCCGGGGCCGCCCGGTCGATTGAAATTGCAACGGTCGATGGCGCGAAGTTGGCGACGTCCCAACCGGCCCCGCCATTGAGCACATCTGCCCCGGCGCCTCCAGAGAGCCAATCATCACCGCCGCCTGTTGCAAGGACATCATCCCCTGCGCCGCCTAAGACCGAATCGGCATTTGCGGAGCCGACGAATTGGTCGTTGAAGCGGGTCAACTCGAAACGCTCTATGCCTCTGTAGGTATCGCCGGCGGCGTCGCCTGTGCTTCTTGTCGGATCGGAACAGTCGACG
>JBKBRD010000439.1:0-2902 GCA_046292405.1 Allobosea sp.
CCTTCTCCCGCCAGGGGAGAAGGGGGAGCCCTTTAGAACCGTCACGCCTCTTACCTTCTCCCGCGAGGGGAGAAGGGGCGCGCTTCCCCGGGCGACGAGGCCACGCCCAAGCATTCCCCCGCGCCCGGGAATCAGCCATTGATGCTGCTCTCAGCCCTCGGAGCCCGGCCCATGCGCGCCCTTCCCGTCATCGCCCTCTGCGCTTTCGCGCTGGCCGCCTGCCAGACCGCGAGCGCGCCGCCTGCCCCGCCGCCGGAACAGGCCGCGGCGGGCGTGACGCCAAGCACCTTCCGCATGCCCGCGGGCGCTGGCTGCTCGGGCGAGGTCGAGCGCTTCCAGGCGGTGATGGATAATGACCTCGCCACCGGCCACACCACCAAGGGCGTGCACGCCCAGGTCAGCGCCCAGATCGCGACCGCCCGCCAGAGCTGCGCCGCCGGCAACGATTCCGCGGCGACGAGCCAGATCAGGGCGACGAAAGCCCGTTTCGGCTATCCCTGAGCGCTGAAGCGCCCGGGGATTGCGGGCGCAATCATCGTTCGTTGAGGTTGTGCACCTTCGTCACGGTGTTGCCGCCGCAGGTGTAGCAGCAATCGGCGCATTTCTGCTGGTTGCCCTTGCCGACGCCCCAATAGCGCGACGAATTGCCCTGCAGCCAGGCGCCGTAGCAGACCTTCTCGCCCTTGATGCAGGAGATCTTGTAGTCGACCACGTCATAGGTGCGGTTGACATAGACCTTGCCGCCGCCGGGCCATTCGTTGCGGCGGTTCTGCGAATAGAACGAGACCTCGATCGCATTCTTGGAGAAGCTGCGCAGCTTCCACGTCATCGTATCCGCGGCGGCCGCGCCCGTCATGGCGAGCAGACCGATGGCCGCCGCCCCCAACACTTTGAACTTCATGATTCCCCCCGGAAGCTGCCTGACGGAAAGGCGTGGCAGCCCCTCTGTCATGCTGGGAAGAACGCAGCCTGTCGAGAGCCGATTGCAGTCGCGGCGACGGCCATCCGCCCTTGAATTCTAAGCCGCCAGCCCCCGCTTCTCCAGCAGCGCATCGGGCGTCGGCAGCCGGCCGCGGAACAGCCTGTAAGCCTCCGCCGCGTCGCGCGTGTCGCCGGCCGAATAGATGTAGCGTTTCAGCCGCTCAGCCACTTCGGGCGAGAAGACGTCGCCGGTCTCGATGAAAGCGTTGAAGGCGTCGGCGTCCATCACCTCCGACCAGAGATAGCTGTAATAGCCGGCGGAATAGCCGTCGCCGGAGAAGACATGGGCGAAATGCGGCGTCCGGTGCCGCATGGTGATCTCGGCCGGCATGCCCAGACGCTGGAGCTCCGCCGCCTCAAAAGCCAGCGGATCGATCTCGCCCGCATCCTCCAGCGAATGGAAGGCGAGATCGACCAGCGCCGAGGAGGTGTATTCGACGGTCGAGAAGCCCTGGTTGAAGGTCTGCGCCCGCTTGATCGTGTCGATCAGCGCATCCGGGATCGGCTCGCCCGTCTCGGCGTGCAGGCAATAGCGCTGCATCACCTGCTTGGTCAGGAACCAGTGCTCGTAGAGCTGCGAGGGCAGCTCGACGAAATCGCGCGAGACCGACGTCCCCGCAAGCGAGCCGTAGCGCACATCGGAGAGCAGCCCGTGCAGCGCATGGCCGAATTCGTGAAACAGCGTGCGCGCATCGTCGATCGACAGCAGCGCCGGCTTGCCCTCGGCCGGCTTGGCGAAATTGCAGACATTGACGATGATCGGCCGCGTCTCCCCATCGAAATTGCGCTGGCCGCGGAAGGCGCTCATCCAGGCGCCCGAGCGCTTCGACGAGCGGGCGAAATAATCGCCGATGAACAGGCCGATATGGCGGCTGCCCTCGCGCACCTCCCAGATCCGCACATCCGGGTGATAGCCGGGCAGATCGCGCTTTTCCTCGAAGCTCAGTCCGAAAAGCCGGCCCGCCACGTCGAAGGCGGCGGCGATGATGCGGTCGAGCTGGAGATAGGGCTTCAGCACGGCTTCATCGAGCGCATAGGTCTGCTGGCGCACCTTTTCCGCATAGTGGCGCCAATCCCAGGGCCGGATCGGGCCGTTCTCGCCCTCGCTTTGGGCCAACGCCGCGAGATCGGCGGCCTCGAGCGCCGCACGCGCCTTGGCGGGAGCCCAGACCAGTTCGAGCAGTTCGCGCACATTCTCAGGCGTCTTCGCCATGCTGTCGTCGAGCTTGAAATGCGCGAAGGTGCTGAAGCCGAGCAGCTTCGCCTTCTCGCTGCGCAGCTTCACCATCTCGGCGACGATGGCGCGGTTGTCGCTCTCGCCGCCGTTCTCGCCGCGCCGGCTCCAGGCCAGAAAAGCCTCCTCGCGCAGGTCGCGGCGCGTCGAGAAGGTCAAAAACGGCTCGATGATTGAACGCGACAGCGTCACCGCATGCTTTCCCTCATGGCCGCGATCGGTTGCGGCGCGCGCCATCGCCGCCACCACGAAAGCCGGCAACCCCGACAAACCGGCCGCATCCGCAATGATCAAAGCGTAGCTCGATTCATCCTTGAGCACGTTCTGGCCGAATTGCGTGCCGAGCCCGGCCAGGCGCTCGTTGATCGCGGCCAGCCGCGCCTTGTCCGCCTCGCCCAGCTGCGCGCCGGAGCGGATGAAGCCGCGATGGGTGCGCTCCAGCAGGCGCAGCTGCTCGGCGTCGAGCCCCAGCGCCTCGCGCCGGCCATTCACCGCATCGACGCGCGCGAACAGTTTCGGGTCCATCATGATCGCCGACCAGTGGCGCGAGGTGAGCGGCGACATTTCGCGCTCGATCGCCTGCAGCGCCTCGTTGGTATGGGCTCCGGTGAGGTTGTAAAACACGCCGCCGACGCGCGACAGCGCCCGGCCGGCCCGCTCCAGCGCCTCGATCGTGTTGGCGAAATC
>JBKBRD010000440.1:0-2900 GCA_046292405.1 Allobosea sp.
GACATGACCCGCAGCCTGGGCGGCGAGGTCGAGCTCTGCGAGGACGCCGTCGAGGCGTTCGAGCGGGCCGCCGCCTATGAGCGGGCCGGCATGGTCCATGTCCATTCCTTCGACGATCCCGCCATCATCGCCGGCCATGGCACGCTCGGGCTCGAATTGCTGGCCGATGCGAGCGGGCGGCTCGACCATGTCTTCCTGTCGATCGGCGGCGGCGGCTTTGCGGCGGGCGTCGGCGCGGCGCTGAAGGGGCTCGACCCCGCCGTCCGCATCCATGGCGTCGAAACCGAAGGCGCGACCACCATGACCCAGGCGCTGGAGGCGGGAAAGCCGGTGCCGATCCGCGCCACATCGATCGCGCGCACGCTGAACGCGCCCTTCGCGACGCAACGAACCATGGCCGCCGCGCGCGACTTCCTCGAAGACATCATCGTCGTGCCGGACAGAGAGGCGGTGCGCGAGATCGTCTGGGTGCTGCAGAATGGGCGCGTACTGCTCGAACCTGCGGCCGCCTGCGTCGTCGCGGCGGCGGAAGCGCGCAAGGACCTGTTCAAGCCGGGCGAGCGCGTCGGCCTGGTGCTGTGCGGCTCCAACGTCGCGCTGGAGGATATCGAGGCCTGGCGGAAGCAGTTCGGCGTCTAGCCGGACCGTGACCATTCGCTGCGCACCCTCCCCTCATGCCGCAATCGCCTTGGACGCGACGCGCAGGCCGCGCTAGGTGTTGGGCGAGGCCACCCGGTTTGCGCCGATCGGCCGCTCCCAGCCCGCCCGAGGACCAGATGCCCAAATCCGACCTGATTGCCGCGCTTGCTCCCGAAATCACCGCCATCCGCCGCGACCTGCATCGCCATCCCGAGCTGATGTACGATGTCCACCGCACCGCCGGCATCGTCGCGCAGAAGCTGACGGAATGGGGCGTCGACGAGGTCGTCGCCGGCATCGGCAAGACGGGCGTGGTCGGCGTGATCAAGGGCAGGCGCCAGGGCTCGGGCAAGGTCGTCGCCATGCGCGCCGACATGGACGCGCTGCCGATCCATGAGGAAACCAATCTCGAGCATCGCTCGACCGTGCCGGGCAAGATGCACGCCTGCGGCCATGACGGCCACACCGCCATGCTGCTGGGCGCCGCCAAATACCTGGCCGAGACCCGCGATTTCGACGGCACCGCCGTGGTGATCTTCCAGCCGGCCGAAGAAGGCGGCGCTGGCGCCAAGGCGATGATCGACGACGGGCTGATGACCCGCTTCGGCATCCAGGAAGTCTATGGCATGCACAACAAGCCCGGCCTTCCCGTCGGCCAGTTCGATGTGCGCAAGGGGCCGACCATGGCGGCCGCCGACCGCATCCACATCAAGATCGAAGGGCTCGGCGGCCACGCCGCCGCCCCGCACCGGGTCCGCGATCCGATCGTCGCCGCAAGCCAGCTCGTCACCGCGCTGCAGACGATTTCGTCGCGCAACGCCAACCCGCTGGATTCGATCGTCGTCTCGATCACCGCGCTGCTGGCCGGCGAGGCCTTCAACGTCATCCCGCAGACCGCCGAGCTGAAAGGCACGGTGCGGACGCTGACCCCGGAGATGCGGGCACTGGCGCAGAAGCGCATCACCGACATCGTCGACGGGCTGATGAAGGCTTTCGAGATGGAGTACACGCTGGATTACCATCTCGGCTATCCCATCACCTTCAACCACGCCGCGCAGACCGAGTTCGTGACCAGCTCGATCGAGGCCGCTTTCGGCGCCGGCAAGGTCGACACCGCCGTGCCGCCGACCATGGGCTCGGAAGACTTCTCCTACATGCTGGAGGAGCGCCCCGGCGCCTTCATCAATATCGGCAATGGAGACTCGGCCGGGCTGCACCACCCGGCCTATGAGTTCAACGACGAGGCGATCCCGGTCGGCGTGACCTACTGGGCCAATCTCGTCGAAACCGCCATGCCGCAGCGCGGCTGAGGCTGACGCGGCGCCATGAGCGATATCGATTGCCTTGTCATCGGAGCCGGCGTCGTCGGCCTGGCGGTTGCGCGGGCGCTGGCGCTGGCCGGGCGCGAGGTCGTCATCGCCGAGGCCGCCGACGGCATCGGCACGCAGACCTCCGCCCGCAACAGCGAGGTCATCCATGCCGGGATCTATTATCCGCCCGGCTCGCTGAAGGCGCGGGTCTGCGTCGAAGGGCGCAAGCGGCTCTATGCCTATCTCGACGAGCGCGCCCTGCCCTACAAGGCCTGCGGCAAGCTGATCGTCGCCACCAGCGCCGCGCAGAAACCGGCGCTGGAGACGATCATGGCGCGCGCCAGCGCCTCTGGCGTCGACAGCCTGCGCTGGGTCGATGCGGCGGAAGCGCGTGCGCTCGAACCGGAGGTTCGCTGCGAGATCGCGCTGCTCTCGCCCGAGACCGGCGTGGTCGACAGCCACGCGCTGATGTTGTCTCTGCTCGGCGAGTGCGAGGCCGCTGGCGGCTCGCTGGCGCTCAACACCCCGATCCTCGGCTGGCGGCGCGAGGCTGCGGGCTTCAGCGTCGATTTCGGCGGCGACGATCCCGCGACCTACAGCGCAACCACCATCGTCAATGCGGCGGGCCATGGCGCGCCGCGGCTGCTGGCGAAGCTCGAAGGCTTTCCCGCCGAGCATGTCCCGGTTCAGCATTTCGCCAAGGGCAACTACTTCGCCCTGCTCGGCAAGCAGCCCTTCTCGCACCTTGTCTATCCGGTGCCGGAGGCGGCAGGCCTCGGCATCCACGCCACCATCGACCTCGCCGGCCGGGTCAAGTTCGGGCCCGATGTCGAATGGGTGGAGCATGACCAGGATCTCGTGGTCGATCCGGCCCGGGCCGAGCGCTTCTATGCGGCGATCCGGACCTATTGGCCGGCGCTGCCCGACGGGGCGCTGGTGGCGGATTATGCC
>JBKBRD010000441.1:0-2886 GCA_046292405.1 Allobosea sp.
GTGGTCGCTGCTCAGGATCGAGAGCCGCGCCTTCCTGACGCCGTGGGAGCCGGTCTGGCACGAGGACGACCTGACCCGGAACAGCTTCCGGCTGCGGGTGAAGCGGGCGGCGCGGGAAATGGCCGCTGACGAAGCCTATTCGCTGTTCGTGATCGAGACAGGGACCGGCGCGCTGCTGGGCGGGCTGACGCTCGGGCTGGTGCGGCGCGGCGTGGCGCAGGCCTGCACGCTCGGCTACTGGATGGGCCAGCGCCATGCCGGTAAGGGCCATATGACGGAAGCCGTGCGCGGCGCGCTGCAATTCGCCTTTTCAGACCTGGCGCTGCACCGGGTTGAGGCGGCCTGCCTGCCCAACAACCTGCCCTCGCGCCGGTTGCTGGAGCGGGTCGGCTTCCAGCAGGAAGGGCTGGCGCGCGCCTATCTGCGGATCAACGGCGCCTGGGAAGACCATCTTCTTTTCGCCGCGCTGGCGAGCGACAGGCTGCCTGGCCCCGGCTGAGCGCGGGCGGTTCTGTCCGCAGCTCTCTTGCCTCGCCGCCTTGCCCTTGCCATGAGCCGCCGATACCACTGACGCCACAATCTATGATCGTTTCCCCCAACAGCCCCGAGTCGCGTTTGTCATCCACCGACCGCCCTTTCCGGTTTGGCCTCGCGCTGCTCGGGCTCGCCTTCTGGCTCGCTCTGTCGGGGACCGCATCCGCGGTCGAGGCGGTGCGCGTGCCGGTGGACGCGCCGGTGCTCGACCTGACCAATGTGGTCGAGCGCAATCGCTCCGACGGCGACGTCATCCAGATTTCGACGGCGCCGGGTCCCGACGGCATCGTGCGTCGCATCGCCGTGCGCGCGCGGGAATCGGGCGCCCGACCGGACTGGATCGTCTTCGCGCTGACCAATGATTCCGACGAACAGATCGATCGGCTGCTGGTCGCGCCGTTTCACCGGCTGATCGGCTCGGGCGTGATCTGGCCCGATCTTGGCGACACCCGCATCGAAGCGGTGACCGCCAGCCAGGGCCTGAGCCCGGACCGGGAACCCAGCCCCGACGCCGATGTCTTCCTGATCACGCTCGACCCCGGCACGACGGTGACCTTCGTCGCCGAGCTGAAATCGCCCAACCTGCCGCAGCTCTATCTCTACGAGCAGGAAGCCTATCGCCAGAAGACCAACGGGCTGACGCTCTACAAGGGCATCATCATCGGCATCGCCGGGCTTCTGGCGCTGTTCCTGACCATCATCTTCGTGGTCAAGGGCGCGGTGATCTTCCCCGCGGCCGCAGCGCTGGCCTGGGCGGTGCTCGCCTATGCCGGGCTGGATTTCGGCTTTTTCCAGCGCATCTTCCCGCTGACGCCTGCGATCGAGCGGATCTATCGCGCCGGCGCCGAGGTGGTGCTGGCGGCGACCTTGCTCGTCTTCCTCTTCGCCTATCTCAACCTGTCGCGCTGGCATGTGCGCTACAGCCATGTCACCGCGCTGTGGATGCTGGGGCTGGCCGGGCTCGTCGCGCTTGCGGTGTTCGACGCGCCGATGGCCTCGGGCATCGCGCGGATCTCGATCGCGGCGGTCGCGGCCATCGGCTTCGTGCTGATCCTGCATCTGGCGACGCATGGCTATGAGCGCGCGGTGATGCTGATCCCGACCTGGTTCCTGCTCGCTGTCTGGGTCACTGCCGCCGGCTTCACCGTGACCGGGCAGTTCCAGCGCGATCTGGTGGCGCCGGCGCTGCTGGGCGGGCTGGTGCTGATCGTGCTGCTGATCGGCTTCACCGTAATCCAGCACGCCTTCGCCGGCGGAGCCCTGTCGCAGGGGCTGGTGTCGGACACCGAGCGGCGGGCGCTGGCGCTGTCTGGCTCGGGCGATCTCGTCTTCGATTGGGACGTCACCGCCGACAAGATCTTCGTCTCGCCGCAAGTCGAGCTGCTGCTCGGCCTGCCCAGGGGGGCGCTCGAAGGCTCGGCGGCGCGCTGGCTGGAATTCATGCATGTCGGCGACCGGGATCGCTACCGCGTCACGCTCGACGCGGTGCTGGAGCAGCGCCGCGGCAAGCTGAACCTCGACTTCCGCCTGCGCGCCTCGAGCGGGGCCTATCACTGGTTCAACATCAAGGCGCGGCCGGTGATCGGTTCCGACGGCGAAGTCATCCGCGTCATCGGCACGCTCTCCGACGTCACCGAGCAGCGCACGGCCCAGGAGCGCATGCTGCACGACGCGGTGCATGACAACCTGACCGGCCTGCCCAACCGCAAACTGTTCCAGGACCGGCTTTCGGCGGTGTTCGGCTTCTGCCGCGCCGACGACAACATCCGCCCGACCGTGATCGTCATCGACATCGACCGCTTCAAGCAGGTCAACGAATCCGTCGGCTTCTCGGCCGGCGACTCGATTCTGCTGACGCTGGCGCGCCGGCTCGGCCGGTTGTTGCGGGCGCAGGACACGCTCGCCCGCATCGGCGGCGACACTTTCGCGATGATCCTGGTCTCCGAGCGCGACCCCGAGCGCATCCTCGCGCTGGCCGAGCTGGTGCGCCGGGCGGTCTCGACGCCGGTGACGCTGGCCGAGCGCGAGATCGTCCTGACGCCCTCGATCGGGCTGGCGCTGTTCGACAACGCGCCCGCGGCGCGCCAGGACGATGCGCTGAAGAATGCCGAACTCGCCATGGCCCATGCCAAGCGCCAGGGCGGCAACAAGATCGAGGTCTTCGTCCCCGCGATGCGGACCGACCGCAATGACCGGCTTGCCCTGGAAAGCGATCTGCGCCGGGCGATCGAGCGCGGCGAGATCCAGGTGATGTACCAGCCGATCGTCCGGCTGGGCGACCGGACCATCGCGGGTTTCGAGGCGCTGGTGCGCTGGGACCATCCGCGCGAGGGGCGGCTGATGCCGCAGGAT
>JBKBRD010000442.1:0-2881 GCA_046292405.1 Allobosea sp.
CGTGCTGGTCTCCTCGCCCCCACCCCCCCCCTCCCCCCGCGCCCCCGGGCGGGCGGGCCGCCCCGCCCCCCCCCCCCCGCGACAAGGGCCCGTATCCCGACTGGGGGCGACAGGAACCGGGAAACGCGGGCCCCCGAGGATCAGGCCGGCAGGCGACCGACCTCGAAGGTCAGCTCGCGCTCCTGGCCGTCGCGCCAGACGGTGAGCTTGGCCTTGGTGCCAGGCGGCAGCAGCGCGACCCGACGCGACAATTCACGCGCGTCGCTGATCTTTTCGCCGTTGAGGGCGAGGATCGTGTCGCCGCGCTTGATGCCGGCCTTGGCGGCGGGGCTGTTGCGCTCCGCCCTGGCGACGAGGGCGCCGCGCGGCTCCTTCAAACCGATCGCGTCGGCGACCTCCGCCGTCACCGGCTGGATCTGCACGCCGATGAAGCCGCGCGCGACCTTGCCGTCCTTCTTCAACGCTTCCACGACCTGATTGACCGTCGAGGCCGGGATGGCGAAGGCGATGCCGACATTGCCGCCCGACGGCGAGAAGATCGCGGTGTTGACGCCGACGACCTCGCCCTTCTGGTTGAAGGTCGGACCGCCGGAATTGCCGCGGTTCACCGCCGCGTCGATCTGCAGATAGTCGTCATAGGGGCCCGAGCCGATGTCGCGGCCCTGCGCCGAGACGATGCCGGCCGTGACCGTGCCGCCGAGGCCGAAGGGATTGCCGACGGCGAGCACCCAGTCGCCGATGCGCGGCTTGCCGTTCGCGAGCTGGACGAAGGGGTAGCTGCCGCCATCCGTGACCTTCAGCAGCGCCAGATCGGTGCGGGGATCGGTACCGATGACCTTGGCCGACAGGGTCTTGCCCTCGTCGGTGACGAGTTGAACCTCATCCGCGTTCTGGACGACGTGGTTGTTGGTGACGACATAGCCGTCCTGGCTGACGAAGAAGCCGGAGCCCTGGGACATGCCCTGGCGCGGCTGCGGCCGGCCCGGACGATTGCCCTGCTCGTCCTCGAAGCGCTTGAAGAAGCGCTCGAGCGGATGGCCGGGCGGAAGCCCCTCGATGCCGCTCTCGTCATCGTTGGCCGTTTCGACGCGGGTCTTGACGCGGACGGAGACGACGGCAGGCTTAACCTTCTCGACCATGTCGGCGAAGGAGGGCAGCTGCGACTGGACGCCGGAGAGCTGGATCGGCTGGGCGAAGGCGGGATGGTCGAGCTTCAGCGCGCCATCGGCGATGCCGGCCGCGAGGCCGATGCCGAGGGTGGCGGCGCCGGCGATCATGATGCCGCGCTTCAGGATCGACTTGGATGTCCTGGGTGTAGTCATGGCGAAACCTCAATTCTCGGGCGGCTCGTGCCGCCTGTGAGGAGGACCATGAAGCAGGCGGCCTTACGCCGGTTTCGCCCGGAAATGAACGTTTTGTAAGGTTGAGGCCGGCCGCCGGCTATTGCGCGCCTGCAGGCGCGCGCGCAGCCTCAGTCCGCCCGTTCGGTCAGTTGCTTCAGCCGCGCCGTCTCCTCCGGGGAGAGCTGCGCCGGGCCAGCAGGAACGGCCGGCAGGCTGCGTCCACGCCGCCAGATGAAGACGAGGCCGAGCAGCAGGATGAGGAAGGGCGCCGCCCAGAGCCCAATAGTGCGGATGTTCACAGGCGGGCTGAGCAGGACGAAATCGCCGTAGCGCGCCACGACGAAGGACGTCACCGCGGCGTCGCTGTCTCCCGCCACGAGCCGCTCGCGCACGAGGACGCGCAGATCCTTGGCCAGCGGCGCATCGGAATCGTCGATCGACTGGTTTTGGCAGACCAGGCAGCGCAGGCCCGACGAAATCTGCCGCGCGCGCTGCTCGAGCGCCGGATCAGGCAGGACTTCGCCGGGTTGAACGGCGAAAGCCGGAGCGGCAAGCCCGATCGTCAGGGCTGCAATGGCAAGGGCGCGGCGCAAATCGCTCACTCCGCTGGCGCCGGCGCGGCCTGGCGCGCCGGGGCGACGCGACGGGGGGCGGCAAGGCGGAAGCGACGATCAGTCAGCGAGAGCGCGCCGCCCAACGCCATGATCAGCGCGCCGATCCAGATCAGCAGCACCAGCGGCTTGTCGTAGAGCCGCACGGCGATCGCGCCGTCGCCCTGGGGCTCGCCGAGCCCGACATAGACCTGGCTCAAGCCGTCGGTGCGGATGCCGGCCTCGGTCGTCGGCATGTTGCGGGCGATGTAGAGGCGCTTGGCGGCCTCGACCGGCATCAGGATCCGGCTGCCGGAGGCGACGGTGAAGCGGGCGACCTCGGCGCGGAAATTCGGTCCGGTGCGCGGCGTCACCGATTCCAGCGTGACGGTGTAACGACCGCTGGTCAGGCTCTGGCCCGGACGCAGCACGCCGATCGCCTCCGTGCTCCAGGCCGTCGCGGCAATGCCGATGACGCTGACGCCGACGCCGGCGTGGGCCAGAGCCGTGCCCCAGGCCGAGCGCGGCAGGCCGGCGGCCCGCGCCCAGATCGCAGGCAGGCCGCTGGCGCGGGCGACGATGCGCTCGCCGAGATCGAACGCCGCGCCGGCGACGAGGAAGACGCCGAGCCCGATGCCCAGCGGCGCCAGCACCGGCCCGCCCCACCGCACCGCGAAGACGAGGACCATGGCGGCGATGGCGACGCCGAAGGCCAGCATCATGCGCTGGGCGGCGCCGAGCAGATCGCCGCGCTTCCAGGCCAGCGACTGGCCGATCGGCAGGATCAGCAGCAGCGGCACCAGCAGCGGGATGAAGGTGGCGTTGAAGAAGGGCGGACCGACCGAAATCTTGTCGCCGGTGATCATCTCCAGCGCAAGCGGATAGAGCGTGCCGATGAAGACGGTGGCGCAGGAGGTGGCGATGAAGACGTTGTTCACCACCAGCGCG
>JBKBRD010000443.1:0-2870 GCA_046292405.1 Allobosea sp.
TCGAAGGATGCTCCAGGACGCTCCTGCTCCCACTGGAGCATCCTTCGAGACGCCGCTGGCGCGGCTCCTCAGGATGAGGGCTCATTGAACCGAGCTGCCAAAGTCAAGCAATGAGCATTCCGCCGCCCGCCCAACTCGCCAAGCTCCAGCTCGATCGCGTCCTCGATGCGCTGAACCGCGGCGACAAGCCGGTTCTCGCCAGCGTCCCGGACGGGTTCGACGCGGTCGTGCTGGCCGATCTCACCCGCGCCCGCGCCAAAAAGGCGGAAGGCGCGGCGATGCTCGTCTTCATCGCCCGCGACGCCCAGCGCCTGCAGGTTTTGGAGAATGCGCTGCAATTCGTTGCGCCCGATCTCGAGGTGGTGACCTTCCCCGGCTGGGACTGCCAGCCTTATGATCGCGTCTCGCCTGCGCCCAGCGTCGTCGCCCACCGCATGACCACGCTGTCGCGGCTGGCCAAGACCAAATCCGGCGACAAGCCGAGGCTGCTGCTGACCACGGTCGATGCCGCGCTGCAGCGCGTGCCCGCTTTCTCGAAAGTCGCGTCCGAGAGCTTTTCGGCCGCGCCCGGCAATATGGTCGACACCGAGCAGCTGGCGCGCTGGCTCGACATGAATGGCTATCTGCGGACGTCGACGGTGCGCGAGACCGGCGAATTCGCGGTGCGCGGCGGCATCGTCGATCTGTACCCGCCGGGTATGCCGGCGCCGATCCGGCTCGATTTCTTCGGCGACACGCTGGAATCGATCCGCACCTTCGACCCGGAGACGCAGCGCACCACCGGGCAGATGCGCGGGCTCGATCTCGTGCCAATGTCGGAAGCGCAGATGACCAGCGAAAGCATCAAGCGCTTTCGCCAGAGCTACATCGCCACGTTCGGCACGCCGGGCCGCGACGATACGCTCTATGAGGCGGTCAGCGAGGGCCGCCGGCCTGCCGGGCTCGAGCATTGGCTGCCGCTGCTGGCCGACCGGCTCGACACGCTCTTCACCTATCTGCCCGATGTGCCGCTCGTGCTCGACGCGCAGGTCGAGGACGCCGTCGGCGAGCGCATCAGCCTGATCAAGGATTATTACGACGCCCGCAAGGCGGCGCTGGACCAGCCCGGAGCGGGCGGGGCGCCCTACAAGCCGTTGCCGCCCGATGCGCTCTACCTCTCGCCCAAGGAATGGCGCGGCGTCGTCGACCAGTCGGGCGTCGCGGCGCTGACGCCCTTCCAGCTGCCCGACAGCGACGGCAAGCTCATCGTCGATCTCGGCGCCCGCCAGGGCCGCAGCTTCGCGGCCGAGCGGGCCGACAATTCCAGCAGCGTCTTCGACGCCGCCGTGGCGCATGTGAAGGCGCTGCAGGCCGATGGCCGCCGCGTCATCCTCGCCTCCTGGTCGGAAGGCTCGCGCGAGCGGCTGGCGCATGTGCTGGCCGATCACGGCTTGAAGACCGTGCAGACGACCGGTTCGCTGCGCGCCGCCTTCGATCTCAAGCCCGGCACGACCGCGCTCGCCGTCTGGGGCTTCGAAAGCGGCTTCGAAGCCGGCAAGCTCGCGGTCATCGGCGAGCAGGACATCCTCGGCGACCGGCTGGTGCGGCCGCGCAAGAAGACGCGGCGACCGCAGGATTTCATCGCGGAGCTCTCGTCGCTCTCGCCGGGCGATCTCGTGGTCCATGTCGACCACGGCATTGGCCGCTTCATCGGCCTGCGGACGATCACGGCGGCCGGCGCTCCGCATGACTGCCTCGAAATCCATTATGCCGGCGACGCCAAGCTCTTCCTGCCCGTCGAGAACATCGAGCTGCTCTCGCGCTACGGCTCCGAGGATACCGACGTCCCGCTCGATCGGCTCGGCGGCGGCGGCTGGCAGGCGCGCAAGGCCAAGCTGAAGCAGCGCATCAGCGAGATGGCGGGCAAGCTGATCGCCATCGCGGCCCAGCGCGCGATGAAGGAGGCCCCGCGCCTGATCCCGCAGGAAGGGCTCTACGACGAGTTCTGCGCCCGTTTCCCCTTCGAGGAGACCGAGGACCAGCAGACCACCATCGATGCGGTGCTCGACGACATGGCGGCCGGCCGCCCGATGGACCGGCTGGTCTGCGGCGATGTCGGCTTCGGCAAGACCGAGGTGGCGCTGCGCGCCGCCTTCGCCTGCGCGCTCAACGGCAAGCAGGTCGCGGTGGTGGTGCCCACGACGCTGCTGGCCCGCCAGCACTTCCGCAATTTCGCCGAGCGCTTCAAGGGCCTGCCGGTGCAGGTCGGCCAGGCCTCGCGCTTCGTGCCGGCGGCCGAACTCAAGGCGGTCAAGCAGGGCGTCAAGGACGGCACGATGGACATCGTCGTCGGCACCCATGCGCTGCTCGGCAAGGGCGTCGAATTCAAGGATCTCGGCCTCGTCATCGTCGATGAGGAGCAGCATTTCGGCGTCAACCACAAGGAGCGGCTGAAGGAGTTCCGCGCCGAGGTGCATATGCTGACGCTCTCGGCCACGCCGATCCCGCGCACGCTGCAACTGGCCATGACGGGCGTGCGCGAGCTTTCGATCATCGCGACGCCGCCGGTCGATCGCCTGGCGGTGCGCACCTTCGTCACGCCGTTCGATCCGCTGATCGTGCGCGAGGCGCTGCTGCGCGAACGCTATCGCGGCGGCCGCAGCTTTTATGTGGTGCCGCGCATCGAGGACATCGCCGAGGTCAAGGATTTCCTCGACAAGCAGGTGCCGGAGGCCAAGGTCGGCATCGCCCACGGCCAGATGGCGGCCGGTCAGCTCGAAGACGTCATGACCGCCTTCTATGACGGCCAGTACGACGTGCTGCTCTCGACCACCATCGTCGAATCCGGGCTCGATATTCCAACCGCCAACACGCTGATCGTGCACCGCGCC
>JBKBRD010000444.1:0-2869 GCA_046292405.1 Allobosea sp.
GAGACGATGACCTATTCCTGCGCCTATTGGCACAGCCCCGATGTCGGGCTGGAGGCGGCGCAGCAGGCGAAGCTCAGGCATATCGCCGCCAAGCTGAAGATCGAGCCCGGCATGCGCGTGCTCGATATCGGCTCAGGCTGGGGCGAGCTGGCGATCTACCTCGCCAAGGCCTGCGGCGCTCAGGTGACGGGGCTCAACGTCTCGCCCGACCAGATGGCGGCGGCGCAGAAGCGGGCGCAGGCCGCAGGCGTCGGCGACAGGGTCGGCTTCGTCAACAAGGATTATCGCGAATTGGAGGGCACGTTCGACCGTGTCGTCTCCGTCGGCATGATGGAGCATGTCGGCGTCGCGCATTATCTCGACTATTTCGAGCGCATCCGCGACCTGCTGACGCCCGACGGGATCGCGCTCGTGCATTGCATCGGCCGTGTCGGGCCGCCCGGCTTCACCGGGCCGTTCTTCGACAAATACATCTTCCCCGGCGGCTATGCGCCGGCGATGTCGGAAGTCTTCGCGGCGGTCGAGCAGACCGGGCGCTGGTCCTCCGATTGCGAGTTCTGGCGCCGGCACTACCACTGGACGCTGGAGGCCTGGCGCGCGCGCTTCCTGGCGCAACGCGCGAGCGTGGTGGAGATGATGGGCGAGCGCTTCGCCCGGATGTGGGAGTTCTATCTCTCCGCCTGCTCGATCTCCTTCGACATCGGCGGCGACATGGTGTTTCAACTGCTGCTCGGCCCGCACAAGAGCGCAGTTCCCGTCATCCGCGATTACATCCAGGACGGCGAGACGGCGCTCGCGGCGCGCGGATTCTGAAGCCTTGCGCGACAGAAGGGCGCATCCGCCGCTTTCGCGTCCCGATCATCCGGGAGACCGGATAGTCTGCGCAGGAATTGACGCCGCCCGGCTGTTTCGACGCACCGCTTGGCAGTTCCGCAAGGATTTGCTGCTCTTATGAGACGGTCTGGAGACTCTTCTGTCCGTGCTCATCCTCACCGACCGCCCTGCCGAGATCGCCCCATTGGCCGCGGCCCTGTCCGCCTGGGGGCATTGCGACATCGTCAACCTCGTTGACTGGGAGAAAGCGCCCGTCGCGCCGCGGCGGCTGATCATCATCGATGTCGACATGTCGGCGCGGCGCGCCGTGGAAATTCTGCGTCGGGCGATCGCGCATCATCGCAGCGGGGCAGAGCCATGCCTGAGCCTGTTGCGCGACCACTCGGTGCGGGCAACGCTGCAGGCCAACGCGATCGGCGTGATCCATGTGCTGGCTGCCGACGCGCCGCTTTCCGTGGTGCTGCAAAGCGCCGCGCAGCTGATGCAGTGGACGCAGCTGGAGGCGCCTGGAGCCAGTCCGACGCAGGTGCAGGCGCATTTCATCGCCGCGACGGCGGCGCTCGCCGATATGCTGGACGCGGCGGCGGCGGGGCGCATCCTGCCGCGCAGCGCCATCGACAGCAGCGTCGACACCGTGAACCAGGCGGCCGAATCGGCGGATCTTGAATCCTGGCTGACCGTGGTCTGGAATCATGACGACCTGACCTATCAGCATTGCCTGCTGGTGGCCGGCCTCGCCGCCGCCTTCGCCCACCGCCTGCAATTTTCCGCCGAGGACCGGCGGCGCGTGACTTGCGCCGCCGTGCTGCACGACATCGGCAAGGCGCGCATTCCCCGGGAAATCCTGACGAAGGAAGGGGAACTCGACACGCTCGAGATGGCGGCGATGCGCCGCCATCCGGCGCTCGGCGCCGCCATGCTGCGGGAGCAAGGCGGCTTCGGAACGGACATCATCGCCGTCGCACGGTCCCATCACGAATATCTCGACGGCTCGGGCTATCCGGACGGGCTGAAGGGCGGCGAGATCAGCGATCTCGTCCGGATGATCACGATCTGCGACATCTACGCGGCCCTGATCGAGCGACGCTCCTACAAGCCGCCTATTGCCCCGCAGGCCGCCTACGACATCC
The DNA here is from genome assembly GCA_046292405.1 of Allobosea sp. Lineage (GTDB taxonomy): Bacteria > Pseudomonadota > Alphaproteobacteria > Rhizobiales > Beijerinckiaceae > Allobosea. The sequence goes on from JBKBRD010000444.1 coordinate 1,965, forward strand.
TGCTCGGCATGAACGGAAAGCTCGACGCCGACCTGCTGCGGGCGTTCAAATCGATCCTGCCGGCAGAGGCGGCTTAGGGGCCAAGCGATAAAAAAGAAGGCGCTGTTCATCCGCTTCAGCCCTCATCCTGAGGAGCGCCGCAGGCGCGTCTCGAAGGAGGGCCGGAGAGGCTCCGGCGCGTCCTGGAGCATCCTTCGAGACGGCCCTGACGGGCCTCCTCAGGATGAGGGCTGGGGGGTTGGATTCATCTGGTGGAAGGGGCCATGCGGCAGAAGGAAGGCTCTGTTTTCCCTCCTCAGCCCTCATCCTGAGGAGCGCCGCAGGCGCGTCTCGAAGGATGCTCCAGATCGCTGGCGCCTCCGGAATCAGCCGACGCTATGGCGCGGTCGCGCGAATTCGCCCTTTTGCGAAGCCCGCGCCATCTCGAAACTGTCCGCGATGCGGCGCGCGCGGATGATGAAGGCCTCCGCGACGCCCTCGGGGCAGACCTCACGCACTGTTGCCTCGAACAGCGCGAGCCAGGCGTCGAAATGCGCCGGCTCAAGCGGCAGGATCAGATGGGGCCGCATCGGGCGGCCGTGATAACGGCCGGTGCGCAGCATCACCCCTGACCAGAAATCCGCGATCTTCGCGAGATGATGGTCCCAATCCGCGACCGCCTCGTTGAAGATGGGGCCGAGCGTGGGGTCGCGTCGCACCCGGGCGTAGAAGATCGCCACCAAGCGCGCGATCATCGCCTCGTCGAGGGCGAAATGGGCGAGGCCCGGCTGGGTGAGCGGGTTTGCCGTCATGCCTATGCGCCTTCGCCAATCATCGCCTCGCAAGCTCTCATCGAGGCATTGCTGCCCCAATTGCACAAGGCGGCGGCGGACGCTTTGCGCGGGATCAAGAGACGGCCTCGGCCG
>JBKBRD010000445.1:0-883 GCA_046292405.1 Allobosea sp.
ATCGCGACCTGCTTGATGATCTCCGACACGCCCTGGAAGGCCAGCATCACGAAGCCGATGACCACGAGGCCCTTCGCCGGCCATTGCGCCAGGCCGCCGGCCGAGAGCGACTGCTCGTTGATGGCGTAGGAGCGCATGAAGAACGGCCAGGAGTGATAGATCATCAGCAGGCAGAACGGCATCAGGAACAGGGTGTGGCCGATCAGGTCGATCCAGCGCTGCACCGAGCGCGGCAGCAGGCTGTTCACGATGTCGATGCGGATATGCTCCTTCACCTGCAGGGTCCAGGCCGCGCACATCAGGAAGACCGCGCCAAACAGCATCCACTGCAGCTCGAGCCAGGCGTTGGACGAAACGTTGAAGAGCTTGCGGATGATGGCGTTGATCGTCGCAACGATGACGGCGAGCAGGATCAGCCAGGCCACCTTCTTGCCGATCTGACTGTTGATCGTGTCGATGACACGACTGATCTTGAGCAATCCCTGCACGTTTGGTCCTCCGCCTGCCCCGTCCGTTCGACGGATGCGCGCTTTGCATGCGAGCTATGTCGCGCTGTTATACGATGGCTCGGGACAGCACAAGATTTCGCAGCAAGTCCTCCCCTGATTCAGATGCTGCTTTTTTGGCCCTCGAAACGCAACGCGGCCAGTCCGATGCAGGTCAGCGCCCACATCAGCACGACCAGGGACGGCGCCCAAAGCGTCACCAGCCAGCCGATCAGGATGGTGCCGAGCGCGCCTGCGCCGAGCTGCAGCGCGCCCATCAGCCCCGCCGCCGAGCCAGCCAGATCCGGCCGCGCCGACAGCGCCGCCGCGGTCGATCCCGGAATCGTCATGCCGTTGCCGATCGCGTTCAGCACCAGCGGCAGGAACAGCGTCAGCGG
>JBKBRD010000445.1:892-2847 GCA_046292405.1 Allobosea sp.
CGCCGCCGCGGTCGATCCCGGAATCGTCATGCCGTTGCCGATCGCGTTCAGCACCAGCGGCAGGAACAGCGTCAGCGGCGTCCAGTACGGGCTCAGCGCCAGAGCGAGCGCGATGGTCATGCCGGCGCAGGAGATCATGAGCCCGATGCGCACCAGCCGGCGCGTGCCGAACGTCACCGCGATCCGCGACATCAGGAAGTTGCCCACCATGTAGCCGAAGGCGGTCATGATGAAATAGGCGCCGTAGACATCCGGACCCCGGCCCATCGTCTCGACCACGATATAGGGCGCGGCCGCGATGAAGGAGAAGAAGGCGGCCGACGTCATCGCCAGAGCGATCACATTGGTGACGAAGCTGCTGTCGCGAATGAGGATCGGGAAGGCGCTGAAGACGCCGAGCAGCGAGGTGCGCGCGCCGAGATTGGGCGCCGTCTCCGGCAGGGTCGCCACGGTCAGGAGCAGCACGACGGCGCCGACGGCGGTCATGAACCAGAAGATCGCGCGCCAGCCGGCCAGGGTCTCGATCTGCCCGCCGAGATAGGGGGCCAGCATCGGCGCCACCACCATCACCATGGTGACGCTGGCGATCTGGCTCGCCGCCTGGTCGCGGCTGGCCGTGTCGCGGATGATGGCGCGCGAGAGCGCGAAGGCGACGCCCGAACCGGCTCCTTCGAGGATGCGGGCCAAAAACAGTACGGAGGTGGTCTCCGCCATGGCCCCGAGAACCGAGCCGAGCAGGAAGACGGCGATGCCGCCATTGACGCAGGGGCGACGGCCGAAGCGGTCCGACAGCGGGCCGATGATCAGCTGCATCACCGCAACCGCGACCAGAAAGAGCGTCAGCGTCAGCTGGATTGCGGCGTAGCTCGCGCCGAAATGGCGGGCGAGCGTTGGCGTCGAGGGCGCAAGCAGGTTGAGCGCGATCGGCTGCAGCGTCGAGATGGCGACGAGGATCAGCAGCGTCGGCTTGGGTCTGGGCTGAGCCTCCGTCACGGCGCGGGCCCCGGCGTCGGCTTGAGCTTCGAATCCGGGCGCACCCGCTGCCTGTGCATGGTGTAGAGCCCGGCGCCGACGATGAGGCCGATGCCGGCGAAAGAGATTGCGTCCGGCACGTCGCCCCAGACCAGATAGCCGGCGATCAGCGCGAAGATGACCACCGCATAGCGATAGCCGGCGACGACGCCGACATCGGTGTTGCGGAAGGAGCCGACGATGAAGAAGCTGCCGGAGGCGACCAGCACCGCCGCCGCGGCCAGATAGATGGTTTCGAGCCGCCAGATCGGCTGCCAGACCTCGAATGCGCCGAAGGCTGCGGCGACGAGCCCGACGATGACGGTCGTGGTCAGCGAGATCACCGTGGTCGGGATGGTCGCGTGGATGCGCCGGGTCGTCAGGTCGCGCGCCGCGACCAGCACCGCGCTGATCAGGGCGACGATCGCGGCTGGGCTGAAGCCCTCAGTGCTCGGGCGCACCACCAGCAGCACCCCGGCGAAGCCGACGAGAATGGCGAGCGTCCGCCGCCAGCCGACGGTCTCGATGCGGAGCGCCACCGCCATCACGACCAGGATGATCGGCGTCGCCAGCACGATCGCGGTGATGTTGGCCAGCGGCAACAGGCCGAGCGGCCAGATGAAGGTCAGCGCCACGCCGCTTTCGATCAGCCCGCGCAGCAGCAGGATCGGCCGCAGCCCCATCAGCAGCTTGTCGCCGTCGCGCAGGGCGTAGACCATCACGAGACCGACGATCACCGCGAAGCCGGTGCGGATGGCGATGGCCTGCCCGGCCGGGAACACCTCCCGCGCCAGTTTCATCAGCACATCGTTGCAGACGAACAGGAGCATCGCCGCGAGCGTGTAGATGATGCCGCGGCGGTTATCGGCTGCGCTGGCCAAGGGGCTGTCCTGTCGGCAAGGGTTGTCCCGCGGATGTCAGGCGGCGAAGCGCGCGAGCGAGAA
>JBKBRD010000446.1:0-2838 GCA_046292405.1 Allobosea sp.
TAAGACGTCTTTCTGTAACCGTTCGGTTGCCGCAACGTCATCTTGTTTCCCTACCACGCTGCCGCGGCGATGATGTCGCTGGCGCCCACAGGGCGCGTGAGCAACGAGGGATTCATGCTGACGAGAGCCATTGCGACTGGGAGCCTTGTGACGGGGCTTGTTGTGGGACTGGGCGCCGCCGAGGCGGAGCAACGCACCAAATTCGATTTCTGGTACGGTCTGACCGGGCAGGTCGGCGAGGCCGTGGCCGAGCACTGCAACCGCTTCAACAAGAGCCAGGACAAGTTCGAGATCGTCTGCGTCGGCCAGGGCGGCTACGACCGCGCCGAGCAGAACACCATCGCCGCCTATCGGTCGAAGCAGCAGCCGACTCTGGCCCAGATCTACGACGCCGGCACCGTCAACTTCATGATGTCGGGCGCGATCTACCCGGCCGACCAGCTGGTCAAGGATTACAAGATCCCGGTGGACTGGAGCGACTACGTCCCCAGCATCGCCGCCTATTACGCGACCTCGAAGGGCGCGATGTGGTCCTTCCCCTACAACTCCTCGACCGCGGTGATGTACTGGAACAAGGATCTCTTCGCCAAGGCCGGGCTGACCAAGGCGCCCGAGACCATCGAAGAATGGGATCAGTCGCTGGCCAAGCTCAAACAGGCGGGTGTGGATTGCGGCTTCGCCCTTGAATTCGACACCTGGCAGCCGCTGGAGCAGTTCTCCGCCATCCACAACCTGCCCATCGCCACCAAGAACAATGGCTATGACGGGCTCGACGCCGAGCTGGTCTACGACAAGACCAAGTTCATCGACTATATGAAGCTCTGGAAGAGCTGGCTCGACAAGGGCTACGCCCGCATCCAGACCGCGCAGGTCGGCAAGAACATCTGGCAGGCCTTCGGTGACGGCTCCTGCGCCACCATGCAGGGTTCCATCGCCGGGCACGGTCAGATCGGCAGCCTGGCCAAGGACGCTTTCAAATGGGATGTCGCGCTGCTGCCCGTCTATGCCGGGACCGAGCGCCGCAACTCGATGGTCGGCGGCGCCTCGATCTGGATCATGAAGGGCAAGTCGAAAGCGGAATACGAAGGCGCAGCCGCCTTCCTCAAATTCATTGCGCAGCCGACCGAGCAGGAATGGTTCTCGGGCGCCACCGGCTACATCCCGGTCACGAAAACCGCCTACAAGCATATGCTCGCCGACGGCTATTACGAGAAGCCCGGCTACAAGGGCCGCGAAATCGCGATCACCTCGCTGAGCTATACGCCGCCAACCCCACTGACCCGCGGCATCCGCCTCGGCAATTTCACCCAGATCCGCGCCGAGCTCCGCTCCGAGCTTGAAGCCATCTTCACCGGCAAGAAGCAGGTGCAGGCCGCGATCGACGATGCGGTCGGCCGCGGCAACACGCTCCTGCGCCGCTTCCAGCAGACCTTCGACAAGGCCACGCTGCCCTGACCCGGACGCACCGGCCGGAGGCGCCGCCAGGCGTCTCCGACCGATCCGCGCCGCCATGATCCCTGTCATCCCAGCAGATCCCTGGCATCCAGCAGGAAGAGCCGAACGATGGACAAACGCGCGACCTTTCGCGGCCTTGCGCTGCCTCTGCTGCTGATTGCGCCGCAGATCCTGTTGATCTTCCTGTTCTTTTATTGGCCGACCGGGAATGCGCTGTACTGGGCCTTCACCACCCAGCCGCCCTTTGGCGGCAGCCAGATCTGGGTCGGGCTGCAGAATTTCCAGCAGATTTTCGCCGATCCGATCTACTGGGACTCGGTCGGCGTCTCGCTGGTCTTCTGCCTGTTCTCGACGACGCTGGCCATGGGCGTCGGCCTACTGCTCGCCCTCCTCGTCGACCGGCAATTGCCGCTCTACCGGCTCTATCGGTTCAGCTTCTTCCTGCCCTACGCCATCGCCGCCCCGGCCGTCGGCCTCGGCTTCCGCTTCATCTTCGCGCCCGACGCAGGCTTCGTCTCGACGATCAACCAGATCTGGCCAAATCTGTGGAATCCCGCCCTCGACGGGCGGGACGCGCTGATCCTGATCATCCTCGCCAATGCGTGGAAGATGACGGCCTACAACTTCATCTTCTTCCTCGCCGCCCTGCAGGGCCTGCCGCGCAGCCTGCTCGAAGCCGGGGCGATGGATGGCGCCGGCCTGATCCGCCGGATGCGCGATATCCAGGTCCCGCTGATCCTGCCGACGGGCTTCTTCCTGCTGGTGATCAACATCGCCGAGAGCTTCGTCGACTCCTTCGGCATCGTCCAGATCACCACCGGCGGCGGCCCGGCCAGAGCGACCGACCTCATGGTCTTCAAAATCTATTCCGACGGCTTCAAGGGGCTCGACTACTCGCTCGCAGCCGCCCAGTCGATCGTGCTGATGCTCATGGTCACAGGCCTCACGGTCATCCAGTTCCGCTTCGCGGAACGCCGCATCCATTACAGCTGAGGTCGGATTATGATCGAACGCACGCCTCTGCTGAACGGACTGACCCAGCTCGCGCTCGCCTTGGCCTTCGTGCTGATGCTGCTGCCGATCTATATGATCTTCGTCGCCTCGACCCATGATTTCGTCATGGTGAACCGCCTGCCGATGCCGCTCTGGCCGGGCGCGAGCCTGATCGAGAATTACAGCGCCGTGCTCGGCGACAACGGCCTCGGGCGCGGCATGGCGAACAGCCTGATCATGGCGGTCGGCGTCACCGTCGGGAAGGTGCTGCTCGCGGCGCTCTCCGCCTACGCCATCGTCTATTTCCGCTTCCGGCTGCGCAAGCTGCTGTTCTGGATGATTTTCGCGACGCTGATGCTGCCGCTCGAGGTGCGGATCGTGCCGAGCTAT
>JBKBRD010000447.1:0-2825 GCA_046292405.1 Allobosea sp.
TGCCGTCATAGACCGAGAGCTCGAGCATCTTGGGATCGACCATGATCAGCCGGCATTCCTCCGGCTTGAGCCGGTAGAGGATCGACAGGATCATGGTGTTGATCGCCACCGACTTGCCCGAGCCGGTGGTGCCGGCGACGAGCAGATGCGGCATGCGGGCGAGATCGGCGATCACCGGCTCGCCGCCGATGGTCTTGCCCAGGCACAAGGCGAGCTTGTGCTTGGTGCTCTCGAAATCCTGGCTCGCCAGCAACTCGCGCAGATAGACGGTCTCGCGCTTGGCGTTGGGCAGCTCGACGCCGATGGCGTTCTTGCCCGGGATCACCGCGACGCGCGCCGAGATCGCGCTCATCGAGCGGGCGATGTCGTCGGCCAGCGAAATCACCCGCGACGATTTGGTCCCCGGCGCAGGCTCCAGCTCGTAGAGCGTCACCACCGGGCCGGGGCGGACCTGGGTGATCTCGCCGCGCACGCCGAAATCCTCGAGCACGCCTTCGAGCAGCGTCGCATTCTGTTCGAGCGCATCGGTCGAGACCGCCGTCGCCGGCAGTTTCTTCGGTTCGGCCAGATAGCTCAGCGGCGGCAGCTCGAAACCCTCGCGCAGCAGCGAAGGCTGCGCCTCGCGCTGGATGCGCTTGCCGGGCTTGGGCGCGACCGGCGGAGCGGTGACGCGCGGGGCGTTGAGATCGCGCAGGTCCTGCGCATCCTCATCGTCAAAGGGCGCGTCGCCATCGGTCGTCGCGTGCGCGCCCGGCAGCGGCGCCGGCGCGAAGGCGGGCGCCCTGCGCGGGCCCGCTTCGCCGAATTGCGGCTCGCGCCGCACCCGGCCGAGCGTGTCGGCCGGCTCGACGCCGCGACCGACGCCGCTGGCGAGCGGCTCGGGCGGCTGCGGCAGCCGGCGCAAAATCATGCCGCGCAGCGCCATGGCGCCATGGGCGAGCCAGCCGATCAGGATGACGGCGATGCCCGGCTCGTCGTCGCGACGCTCCTCGGTCTCGCTCCAGGATTCGTCCTCCTCGTCGCTCTCGTGCAGCGGATCCTCGTCGGTGACGAAGCCGAAGCCGGCGGCGGCGGTGATGGAGAGGATGGCGATGCCGGCATAGAGGAAGCCGACGACGCCGCCGAGCGCCTGGCCGGCGATGCCGACGAGATTGCGGGTGCCAAACAGCAGCCCGTCGCCGATGACGCCGCCCATGCCGGTCGGCAGCGGCCAGCGCGGCGTCGCCGGCAGCGCGCTGGCGACGGCCGCCATCGCGGCGATGCCGATGATCCAGAGGCCGAGCTTGAGGGCGCCGCGGTCGAACAGGTGAAAGCGCATCAGCCTGAGCGACCAGATCACCGGCGGAAACAGCAGCGCGACGACGCCGAGCCCGATCAGCTGCATCAGCAGATCGGCCATCATCGCGCCGGGGCGTCCGAGCCAGTTGCGCACGGCGCCGCTGGTGGCGTTGTTGAGGCTGGGATCGTCGACCGACCAGGTCGCCAGCGACAGCGCGATCGCCGCCGTCAGCGCCAGCAGGCCGAGCCCGACCAGCTCGGCCGCGCGTCGCGACAGGAACTCCCGCACCGGATCGGGCAGGCGGTCCATCAGCGAGGAGGTACGTCGGATCGTGCGCATGCTCGGGGGCCGTTTTGGGCTGGGGCCATGAAGGCGGAGGCCGGACGGCCGTCGCGATCCGACCAGTTCGCCCACGTTAGGAAGCGCAGGTTAAGACCCGCTTAACCTTGGCCGCAGAGCGGCGCGCGCATGAAAAAACCCCGGCGGTCGCCCGCCGGGGTCTGGTTGTTTCACGTGAGTCGCCGCCTTTTGCGGCGCGCGCGTTCAGGAATGATAGGCGCGCTCGCCATGCTCGGCGATGTCGAGGCCCTCGCGCTCCTGATCCGGGGCGACGCGCAGGCCGACGACGACATCGACGATCTTGTAGAGGATCAGCGAGCCGACGCCGCTGAAGACCAGCGTGAAGATGACCGCCTTGACCTGGGCCATCACGGCCGTGCCGAACTCATAGGTTCCCACAGCCAGCTCGCCGGGCTTGCTGGTGTAGTCGGGGATGCCGGCCCCGCCGAGATCGACATTGACGAGAATGCCGGTGGCGATGGCGCCGATGATGCCGCCGATGCAGTGAATGCCGAAGACATCGAGCGAGTCGTCGTAGCCGAGCGCGTTCTTCACGGTCGAGCAGAAGACGAAGCAGACGCCGCCGGCGACGAAGCCGAGGACGATCGAGCCCATCGGGCCGGCGAAACCGGCGGCGGGGGTGACCGCGACCAGCCCGGCGACGGCGCCCGAGACCATGCCGAGCATGGAGGGCTTGCCCTTGACCGCCCATTCGACAAACAGCCAGGCCACGGCGGCCGCAGCGGTGGCGACGAAGGTGTTGACCATGGCGAGCGCCGCCGTGCCGTTGGCCTCGAGGTTGGAGCCGGCGTTGAAGCCGAACCAGCCGACCCAGAGCAGGGCGGCGCCGATCAGCGTCATCGTCAGCGAATGCGGGGCCATCAGCTCCTTGCCGTAGCCGATGCGCTTGCCGAGCAGGATGCAGCCGACGAGGCCCGCGATGCCGGCGTTGATGTGCACCACGGTGCCGCCGGCGAAGTCGAGCGCGCCCCATTTGAAGAGCATGCCGGCATCGGCGTTGACGGCGTCGAGCGCGGCCTGTGCGGCGGCCTTGCCCTCGGCCGGGGCCTCGGCCAGAGCCTTGGCCGCGGCGGCGACGACGTCAGGCCCGCCCCAGTACCAGACCATGTGGGCCATGGGGAAATAGATGAAGGTGACCCAGAGAACGGTGAACAGCAGCAGCGCCGAGAACTTCATGCGCTCGGCG
>JBKBRD010000448.1:0-2819 GCA_046292405.1 Allobosea sp.
GTTCGCGGCCGCGCGGCACGCGGATCTTCATCGGGTTGACGAAGTTGCCGTTGACCATGACCTCGTAGTGCAGATGCGGACCGGTGGAGAGGCCGGTCGAGCCGAGATAGCCGATCAGCTGCCCCTGCCGCACCTTGACGCCCGGCGCGATGCCCTTGGCGAAGGCGGATTGGTGCGAATAGGTGGTGACATAGCCATTGGCGTGCTGGATCTCGATGCGGCGGCCATAGCCGGAATCCCATTCCGCCTTGATCACCGTGCCGTTGCCCGCCGCGAGAATCGGCGTGCCGATGCGGTTGGCCCAGTCGACGCCGGTGTGCATCTTCGAATAGCGCATGATCGGGTGGTAGCGCATGCCGAAGCCGGAGCGCATCTCGCCGTCGCTGATCGGCTTGCGCAGCAGGAACTTCTTGAGCGAACGGCCCTCGTCGTCGAAATAATCGATCAGCCCGTCCTCGGGCGAGAGGAAGCGGAAGACGCGGCGGGTCTCGCCGCCGACGGTCAGCGACGCAGAGAGGATTTCCGCCCGCTCGCCTTCGTCTTCCTCGGTGAAGATGACCTCGAGCGAATCGCCGCCGCGGACGCGCTGCTGGAAGTCGAGATCATAGGAGAAGATGCGGACGAGCTCGTCGATCAGCGGGCGCGGCAGTTCATGGCGCAGGCCGGTCTCGTAAAGGCTCTCATAGAGGCGCGCCCCGCCGGTCCCTTCCTCTTCCTCCAGCTCCTCGCCTTCCGGCCCCACCGCCTTGCGCGCCGGCCGCTGCGGCCCGACGACGTCGCCGCGCGGCAGGGAGACGGAGACGAAAGCCCCGGCGTCGTTGACCGCGATCGTGCCGTCGGGCTGTCCGGCGGTGAGGAAGGAGACGCGCATCACCTGGCGCGGATCGCCGGGGCGGGGGCCAGGCGCATAAAGCACCTGCAGGACCTGGCCGTCGGGGAGGGCGGCGACCCGCACCTTGCCGGCGAAGGCCTGGATCATGGCGCGGATCTGGTCGGGCGCGGCGCCGGCGGCGCGCATCACCTGCTCGAAATTCTCGCCGCGCTTGGCGACGATCAGCTTTTCCTCGACCAGCGGCTCGCGCGAAGCGGCGAGGGGCGTCTTGCGCGCATTGGTGACGTTCTCGGGCACGACGCGCACCTCGATGCCCGAGAAGCGCGGGCTGTCGGTCGCCGGCGCATAGCCCAGCAGCGGGTCCGGCTGGGCCGCGGTTCCGCTGAGCGTGCGGCTGAGCATCAGTTGGGGCGGGATCGGCAGCGGCGCCTGCCGGCCGGCGGCGGCCTGGTTGGCGCGCTCCTCCTCGATCTGGGTGATGACGGCGGCGTCGTCCAGTCGCGGCTTGCCGGGCGGCACGACGATCTCGGCCAGGTCGCGCTTGACGATGGTGACGTCGGCGTCGGGGACCTCGACCGCCGGTTCGGCGTAGCGCTCCGCCGGCTGGCCGCCCTCGGCGAAGAGACGCAGCGGATTGAAGGGCGGGATGTTGGTGGCGTAGACGCCGGTGGTCAGCGACAGGCTCGAAGCCAGGCGCACGAAGGGGCGCACCTTGATGACCTCGCGCTCGCCGATGCGCTGGGACATCGGCGCGCGCACGGAATGACGGGCCGAGATCACCGGCTGTTCCGCCACCAGCTTGTCGCCCTTGCGGGCGCCGCCGCCGGCGCCCGCGGCCGAGGAGGCGCGCGCGGTCACAATCTCCGGCTGCTGCGGGTGGCTGGTGTCGCCGCGCATCGCGACGAGAATCGCAGCGCCCAGAAGGGCCGCGCCGCAGGAGCCGACCAGCATGCAGGCGAAGAGCCAGCGCAGCGAGACGCCGCGGCGATCCTGGATATGGGGCTGCGCGCCATCAGGCCGAATCGGCGGCTCGATGCCGAGATCGACAAGCAGCGCGGCGGCCTCGGGCGCGAGCGGTTCTGCCGGCAGGTCGAAGTCGGGCTGCGCATTCATCGCTGGCTGTCTTGGTCCATCTTGCTGCGCGGCCCGTGCGTGCGACGCCGGGCCGGTCTTATCGGCCGCACCGCCGTCGGGACGGACCATGCCCGGCCGCAGGCGCGGAATCAATCGCGCCCGGCCGAACCCTGATTTTTGATCTGAGGGGCGATTGCGGCTGTTTTGCGGGCGCGACGCCATGGTTTCGCGCAAGGCGCGCGCTCACAGGCGTGAAAACAGCGGCTTGCGATGGAAAAATGGGTCGCTGTCGAAAAAACTTCAAAAACCGTGTTGACACCGGAAAGCCCCTTCCCTTATACACCGCCCATCGAGACGGCGACGCCGCTGGCGACGCCCTCTCCCCCGCTTCTTCCTAAGCGCAGGGCCTTTGTAGCCGACCAGATCGGCGCAAATCTCTGTCTGTCGAAGCGACCGCTGTTTGAAAACTGAAGACAGAAAGAGAAACGTGGACGGCGTTGTTCTTGCGGTTCGTAGAGATACGGACGAAGAGAATATCGGTGTGCTGCGTTTTACAAGAGCTGTTGTTTGTGTTGCTTAGGCGGCGCAAGCAATAACTCCGTCAATACGCAGTGCGATGCCGGAACAATCTTCAGATACAATCTGAGAGTTTGATCCTGGCTCAGAGCGAACGCTGGCGGCAGGCTTAACACATGCAAGTCGAACGGGCACTTCGGTGCTAGTGGCAGACGGGTGAGTAACACGTGGGAACGTACCTTTTGGTTCGGAATAATTCAGGGAAACTTGGACTAATACCGGATACGCCCTTTGGGGGAAAGATTTATCGCCGAAAGATCGGCCCGCGTCTGATTAGCTAGTTGGTGAGGTAATGGCTCACCAAGGCGACGATCAGTAGCTGGTCTGAGAGGATGAT
>JBKBRD010000449.1:0-2787 GCA_046292405.1 Allobosea sp.
AGCGCCCCGTCCGGCTTCAGCACGCGGCGGCAGGCGGTGAGCCAGTCGCGGGTGAAGGCGTCGTATTCGGCGAAGGAGGAGAACTTGTCCCAGTCGTCGTCGACGGCGTCGACGAGGCTGTCGTCGGGCCGGCGCAGATCGCCGCCGAGCTGGAGATTATAGGGCGGGTCGGCGAAGACGAGATCGACGCTGCCAGCCGGCAGCCGGTTGATCGCGGCGACGCAATCGCCCACGAGCACCTGATCGAGCGGCAGTTCCAGAGGAAGGCTTGGAGCCTTCATCCGCGACTCCAGCGCGGGCCGTCCGGTACGCGAGACTTGAATCCGGACGGCGGCGCTGGTGGCCCCGGTACGCAAAATACCCATGACGCCCCAAGACCGTTACGCAACTTGAACAGTCGCGATATTGGTCAGTCAGGGTAAAAGCCGGGTTTCCTACCTGGAAAAAATGCGTCTCGTTTTGGGGCTGCAGTTTTTGCCGGGTGGGCGATGGCAATGACGCGTGGCGAGTGGGGAATGGGGACGGCGAAGCGCGGGGCTGCTATGGCGTCTTCCGCTCGCCACTCGCCACTCGCCACTCGCTGCTGGTCCACACCCCCTTCACCGGCGCGAAGCTGAACCGATGCTCCGGGCAGGGGCCGTGCTGGAGCAGGGCGGCGCGATGCTGCGGCGTGCCGTAGCCGACATGGGCGGCAAAGCCGTAAGCGGGAAAGCGCAGGCCCAGCCGCGTCATCATCCGGTCGCGCACCACCTTCGCGACGATCGAGGCGGCGGCGATGGAGGCGATCGAGGCGTCGCCCTTGATGATCGACTCGCAATCGCAGGGCAGGGAAGGTGGGTCGTTGCCGTCGACGAGCACCATGGCCGGGCGCAGCGACAATCCGGCAACGGCGCGGCGCATCGCCAGCAAGGTCGCCTGCCGGATGTTGATGCGGTCGATCTCCTCAGCCGTCGCGCTGGCCACGGAAACCGACAGGGCCTTGGCGCAGATCAGCGCATAGAGCTCATCGCGCGCATCGGCTTCGACCGCTTTCGAATCGGCCAGTCCCCTGGGCAGGTTCTTCGGGTCGAGAATCACGGCGGCCGCCACGACCGGTCCCGCCAACGGCCCGCGGCCGACCTCGTCGACGCCGGCGAGCGGCCAGAGCCCGGATTTGATGGCGCGTCGCTCGCGGCTGAAACTGGCGGTCATGGGCGGGGCTTATGCCGCGGGAGCGGCCGCGGAGACAAGCCGTCGCGATGGCGTTCCAGACGGTTCAGAACAGGCTCAGCTGCGCCTTCTCCTTCTCCGGCTTCACAAACAGATCGTTGCGCAGCCGCAGCCGCGCGCCGTTGAAGCCCAGCCGTTCGGCCGCCATTTCGAATCGCCGTCCGATCATCCAGGCATAGGGGCCCGAGCCGACCTGGCGCTGGCCCCAGGCCGCGTCGTAATCCTTGCCGCCGCGGGTCGAGCGGATCAGCGAGACGACATGGCGCAGCTTGTCGGGGTGATGCGTCAGCAGCCAGTCCTGCACCAGATCCTTGACCTCGAGCGGCAGGCGCAGCAGCACATAGCCGGCTTCGCGCGCGCCCGCCGCCTTCGCGGCATCGAGGATCCGCTCGATCTCGTGTTCGTTGATGGCGGGGATGATCGGCGCGACCAGCACGGTCACCGGAATGCCGGCCTCCGACAGCCGCTTCACCGTCTCCAACCGCTTGGCGGGGGAGGCGGCCCGCGGCTCCATGGTGCGGGCGATCTTCGGATCCAGCGTCGTGATCGAGATCGCGACCTTGGCCAGGCCCTTGGCCGCCATCGGCGCGAGAATGTCGATGTCGCGCTGCACCAGCGCCGATTTCGTGACGATGCCGACGGGATGGTTGAAGCGCTCGAGCACCTCGAGGATCGAACGCATGATCCGCAGCTTCTTCTCGATCGGCTGATAGGCGTCCGTGTTCGTGCCGATTGCGATCGTGCGCGGCTGGTAGGACGCTGCCGACAGCTCCTTCTCGAGCAGCAGCGCCGCGTCGGGCTTGGCCGTCAGCTTCGTCTCGAAATCGAGCCCGGGCGACAGGCCGAGATAGGCGTGGCTCGGCCGCGCGAAGCAATAGACGCAGCCATGCTCGCAGCCGCGATAGGGGTTGATCGAGCGGTCGAAGGAGATGTCGGGCGAATCGTTCTTCGTGATGATGCTGCGCGGCTTCTCGATCGCGACCTCGGTCCTGAAGGCGGGCAACTCGCCGAGCGTGCCCCAGCCATCATCCTCGCTGATGCGCTGCTCGCTCTCGTAGCGGCCGCCCGGGTTGATCGTGGCGCCGCGCCCGCGCCGCCGCTCCGGATCGATGCGGTGGCCGGCATAGGCAAGCGGATCGGCCGGCGCCACCCGCGCCGAGACCGAAGCCGGCAGCGGATCGCTCCGGCGCAGCGGCTGGGCTGGCAGGGGCCGTGCGGAGGGTCTGGCCTGTTGCATGACGAAATCGTCCTCAACGTCGCCGTGAATCGGCGGTCGCACCGTCTGCTTATGTGAACATAAAGAGAACAAATGGCAAGGGCCTGGATTGCGGCATGCTGCGCTGCCGCATAGACATGTCTGATGCTCACCGCCATCATCCGCGCAGACGCCTCGGCCAGCGCCCTTGCCGCGACCCTGTCGGTGCTGATTCCGGCCGTGGCGGATGGGTTTCTGGGTCACGCCGTCGTGGTCGCAGCGGGCGGCGACCGTGAAATCGAAACGATCGCGGATGCGACTGGCGCCGACTATCTGGTGGCTGGAGACAGCGAAGCCTGGCGGCTGGGCGCAAATCAGGCGCG
>JBKBRD010000450.1:0-2785 GCA_046292405.1 Allobosea sp.
CGGGCTTGTCCGAGATGCCCGCGCGCACGAAGCGCTCGGAGATCAGGCTGGCGATCTCATTGGTCGAAAGGCCGCTGACCGGGATGTCCCCGATCGGCGCGATGGAGATCGTGCCGTTGGCGCGCACCTTGTAGTCGCTGCTCAACTCCGGATACTGGAAGATCTTGATCTTGAGCTTGTCGTCGGCGCGGACGACATAGTCGGACGCAGCGCGCACTTGAACCTCTTGCATGCACAGAAGCAGAGATGCTGCGCCGACGAATTTGCCCAATGAACGATACCGTTTCATCGTATAACCTCCTCGTCTCATGCTGATCATGACAGCGCCTCACGCGGCCGATACGCTCCGGACAGGCGTCGCCGCGCCGCAACGCGCGCCTGCGCCCGCCAAAGCGTGTCGCCCAATCGCCCGAAAACCCTGCCGTCGACCTGGTCGAGCACGGCCCCGATGAAATCCGAGGGATCGACGCCCGCGATCGAAAAGGCGCGCTGCGCGCGCTCGAGCGACAGCCGGCCCCATGGCGCCACCAGAACGATCCCATCGACCCGCCGGGCCGCGGCGCGAAATGCGGCCCCGTGCTCCAGCGGGGGCAGCCCGACGACGACGAGGTCGTAGCCGGCCAGAACCATGTCCTGGGACGCCGCCCAGACCGAAACGCCGTCGTCGGTCCCGAGGCCGAGAACATCGATTGCGGGTTCGTCCCCACGATGCGCGCCATGTCTTCGCAAGCCCGATGTCCTGAGCCTATCCGGGTCGACGAGCAGCACTTTGCGCTGGTTGCGCGCCGCAGCCTCGGCGAACCGCCTGGCTATGGCGGTCACGTCCTCGCCGGCCGCCGGCGTGGCGATGCCGACGACGCGCGCCTGCGCCGCTTCGGCCGCCACGACCATGCGCAGCAGCGTCTGCGTCGCGAGCGGCGCCAGTTCGGCGCCGGCTGGCTTCGAGCCGCGCGGAGAGCCGCCATCGGCGCGCCTCGGGATCGCGCCGATGCAATCCAGGCCGAACTGTTCGATCTGGGCGGCGGAGCGGACGGTTCTGTCGCTGAGATCGCGCAGCATCACCAGCGCCGAGCCGAGGAAGAGACCGAGCAGCGCAGCGCCCGGAACGATCAGGATCTTGCGCGGCCCGCTCGCATGTTCGGGCACGAGCGCCGGCGTGAGCACATAAACGCTGGGACCCAGCCCCTGCAGCCGCTCCCGCAACAAGGGCGACCGGTCGCCGCCCTGCTCCGCGCCCAACCGCGTCTGCGCCATGATCCGGCTGATCTCATTGGCGATGCGCGCCGATTTCACAGGATCGGACGTCGTCACCTCGACGCGAACGGTATGGCTGGCCCCGACCCGCCTGACAGCCAGGCGCTTGGCCAGCGCGGCGATGGCGATGTCCTGGCGGCTCTGGCTTTCCTCCGCCGTCCTCGGCGACAGATCGAGCAGCCAGCGCCCGATCTCGCGCAGCGGCGTGACGGGGGGAACGAACTCCGGATCCTCGGTCAAGGCGAGCGCCTTGACGACCTTGGCCAGGGCGCCGCGCGAGCGGATCAGCTCGATCTCGTTTTCCACCTGCGTGGCGTCGGCGCGCCCCAGCGAAATCACCAGCTCCGAACCCGGCTGGACCTCCTTCACATAGACGAGGAATTGCGTCGCGGCCGTATATCTGGCACCCCGAAATCCGACGAAGCCGAGGCCCAGCGTCGTCGCGAGCACGATACATGCCGTCAGCAGCTTCCAGTGACGCCGGAAAGCGAGCAATCCGGGCGTCGATGCTGACTGAAGACCTGAAACAAGGCCGGGCATGAGAGATCGGCTTTCTCGGTTCACCGATCGACAGATGGCTGCAACAGCGCATCGCCGCTCGGATCGTTGGACTTCTGGGACTTAAGCAACACGGCAAAACGCTTGAGAACGACGCGACAGAGAGATCATTGCAGCTTGGCGGCCATGGGTTCGACGGCTTGAGCGGCCGGCGTCGTGGGCAGCGTAATCGCCGACCGCGTGGGATCGACAGCCTGGGCCGACCTCATCCAGACCAGCACCCTGTTCCAGACCTCCCAATCGATCTCGCCCATGATCAATGCGTGATCTCGGGGTGTCAGATGCCGGAGCAGGATTCCAGCGACGATGCGGGCGCGATCCGTGCTGACCGCGCCGTGTCTCTCGCCACCATCGCAAGGCAGCCCTAGCGTCATGAAAGCCGAGGGGGAGTCCTCACGGTGCAGAGCGCACGCCTCAGCCGCCCTGGTCCCGGGTTCGGAGACTGCGTTGATCTCCGAAGCTTGCGAATACAGGCTGCTGCGCGACACGCGCTCGCCATTCTCGAGCCGCCTCAGAATGGATTGACGCAACGCCGGGGGCGTTTTCTTGGAAAGATAGACCCGCAATGTCGAGGGAACCATCAGAGCGACGAGCTTTGCCTCGGGGCCAGCCTCGCGCGCTAGCTTCATCAGATCCTGTGCGGTCCTGATCTTGAACTCGCAGGCGCGCTCCACCCACTTGACGAAAGCGCCATGCGGCAACTTCTCCTTGATGCGAAGAAGTTCGCTTCCGATTTCGATGGCGTGTTCGGTCGCCGCCAATCGCAGCCTCTTGATCTTCTGCGCGGCGCCTTCGAGTTCCGCAGCCGTGATTTTCACTTCGGAAAGCGATTTGACTGCGAACACGACAGCCTCCACTTGTTTTTCAACACAGATGAGTCCGCCTAAAACGCAAGCACACGCGTTATTTCGTCTCCTATTGATACAGATCAATATTCGATACGGCGACGCTCTTGCAGGACAATACTCATTGT
>JBKBRD010000451.1:0-2782 GCA_046292405.1 Allobosea sp.
CAAGGCGCGGCTGCGCTGGGGCGAGCGGCTGGAATTCGTCGCCGAGGCGGGGCCCGGCGATTTCATCTATGTGCCGCCCTATGTGCCGCATCAGGAAATCAACGCCAATCCGGACGAGGCGTTGGAGTGCGTGCTGGTGCGCTCCGATAATGAGGCGGTCGTGGTCAACATCACCGATGTCGACCCCATCGAGCCGCCCGAGACGGTCTTCTGGGTCGACCCGACGCACAAGCATCCGCATGATTGAGGGGTGGGGCGGCAACGGCCCCTGCAAGCCCTCATCCTGAGGAGCGCCGAAGGCGCGTCTCGAAGGATGCTCCAGGAGGCTGCGATACGCGCTGAACCATCCTTCGAGACGGCCCTTGCGGGCCTCCTCAGGATGAGGACTGGCAGGTGGGTTCGACCGGCATTTTCCCTCCGTTCCGCCGGAATCCACCCCATCCAATCTCGCGAGCCCTCAACGCCTGCGCGCCGTCGCCGCAAGGCGCGGCCGCCATGCGCCAGGGCAACTGGACGTGAGCAGGCCCGATTGCTCATATGCGCGCCTCAAACCAAGGCGGACCCCACTATGGACAATCGAAACGATCTCTGGCGCCACGTCGATGCGAACAAGGACCGGCTGATCGCGCTCAGCGACCGGGTCTGGGGCATGCCCGAGGTCTGCTACACCGAAGCGCGCTCCTGCGCCGAGCATGTCGCCGAACTGAAGCATCAGGGCTTTCGCGTCACGGAAAACCTCGCCGGCATCCCGACGGCGGTGATGGGCGAGGCCGGAGAAGGCGGGCCCGTGATCGCGTTCCTCGGCGAATACGACGCCCTGCCCGGCCTCAGCCAGGAGGCGGGCCTGGCCGAGCATCGCGAGATCGAGGCCGGCGGCCATGGCCATGGCTGCGGCCATAACCTGCTCGGCTCGGCCGCGCTGCTGGCGGCGGTGGCGATGAAGAACTGGCTCGCCGAGAACAAGCTGCAGGGCCGCGTGCGCTATTACGGCTGCCCGGCCGAAGAGGGCGGGGCCGCCAAGGCCTTCATGGTGCGCGAAGGCGCCTTCTCCGACGCCGATGTCGCCATCACCTGGCATCCCTCGAGCTTCTGGGAGGTGGCGCCGGCTCTGGCGCTGGCCAATACGCGCGCCGATTTCGTCTTCACCGGCCGCGCCGCCCATGCCGCCGCCGCGCCCCATCTCGGCCGCAGCGCGCTCGACGCGGTGGAGCTGATGAATGTCGGCGTGAATTACATGCGCGAGCACATGCCCAGCGATGCGCGGGTGCATTACGCCCTGCTCGACACCGGCGGCATCGCCCCCAACGTCGTCCAGGCCCATGCCCGCGTGCGCTATTCAATCCGCGCCCGCGATCTGCGCGGCATGCTCGAGCTGGTGCAGCGCGTCCGCAAGATCGCCGAGGGCGCGGCGTTGATGACCGAGACAAAAATGGAGATGCGCATCGTCAGCGCGGTTTCCGACCTCGTCGCCAACGAGCCGCTGGAGCGGGCGCTGCATGCGATCATGGAGGAGCTCGGCCCACCGCATTTCGACGCGGCCGACAAGGCTTTCGCCGAGGAGATCCGCAAGACCCTGTCGCCGCAGGAGATCGCCTCGATCTGGCGCACCATCGGCATGGCCGACACCGGCGCGCCGCTGGCGGATTTCTTGGTGCCGCTCGACGCCAAGCGCAACCCGGCCATCGGCTCGACCGATGTCGGCGACGTCTCCTGGGCCGTGCCGACCGTGCAGGCGCATGCGCCGACGGTCGCGATCGGCACGCCCTTCCACACCTGGCAGGTCGTTTCGCAGGGCAAGCAGCCCGCCGCCCACAAGGCGATGGTGCATGTCGCCAAGGCGATGGCGGCAACCGGCGCCGCCGTGCTCGGCGATCCCGCCCTTCTGGAAGCGGCAAAGGCGGATCACCAGGCGCGCATCGGCAGGGAAGGCTATGTCTCGCCGCTGCCGGCCGAGGTGATGCCGCCGCTGACGATGTCGCTCGGCGGCTGAGCCGAGAAAGCGCCCCGTCAGACCGGGGCGAGGACGGGTTGCTTCAGCGCAACCCGTCCTCGCCCTTGATCTCGTGCTTGGTCAGCCCGCCGATGCGCGGCAGAGGCCGGCCGGAATCGGTCACGGCGATCGCGACCAGGATCTCGCCCGCGCGCGGCGCATCCGTCACCCGCACCTCGACCGCGTCGAAATGCGAGCGGACATAGGCCGCATCCTTGTGGCCGAGCGGCACGTCGATCGGCGTGCCGAGCCCGCCGCGTTTCTTGGCGGAAGGGATCAGCGCCGGGCCCTTGCCGAGCGCGGCGCGCACCGGCGTGCCCATCTTCGGATGCAGGATCGCGGCGGCGTGCTCGAGCTCGCCGCCCTCGCCGACGATGGCGGCCTTGCCGAAGCTTTCGGCCTGATCGGGAGCGATGCCGAGCGCCGCCAGGCAGCGCTTGGTCAGGAGATCGCCGAGTTCGACGCCGATTTCGGTCAGCTCGGACAGATCCTCCTGATAGCGGCCGGCGAAGGGGTTGGCGATGACGGCGACAGAGACGGCGCGGCGCGTCGGCGGCGACACAGTCTTGCCGGATTCGATGAGGGTTTCATCGACTTGCGTCAGGATCTTGCGGATGTTGGCGGTCATGGCGTGGCTCCGACGCGGGCAGTAAAGCGCGGGGAACCCCTCTCCTGCAAGTAGAGGGGCAGGGGTGAGGTGTCGGCCGTTGGACCACTGAAACGCATCGGGGGCCGCGGCGGTGGGGGCACGGCCACGTCCTCGAACGGCCAGCCCCTCACCCTGCCCTCTCC
>JBKBRD010000452.1:0-2781 GCA_046292405.1 Allobosea sp.
TTTTGCCGGTTGACAGGGGCAGGCCCGGTCACCATAAGTCCGGCCGCGCCTGTCGCCGTCACGCAAGTGACACGAGAGTTCGCCTGCGGCCTTGCCGCAAGCGGCGCGGGCGGGGGAATGTCCCGAGCGGCAAAGGGGGCGGACTGTAAATCCGCTGGCTATGCCTTCGCAGGTTCGAGTCCTGCTTCCCCCACCATTCTTTTTCAAGCGCGTCCGAGCCGAGACAGCTTGACACCGCCGCTTCCCGCACGGAACGTGGCGGCGCGATGCGGGTGTAGCTCAATGGTAGAGCAGCAGCCTTCCAAGCTGAATACCCGGGTTCGATTCCCGGTACCCGCTCCAGCCCCTTGTCCTGATTGCTCGAGACGCGGCCCCTACGCGTCGGCTTGGCTTCGGTCCATAGCTGGTCATCGCTGCCACTCCACAAGACGCGCAGCGCGACGCTGGCCGGTTGGGCGCCTATGCGTGGGCGCCGCTGCCTGCTTCCCACAGAGACAAACCCAGCCTCAGGATGCTGGCGGAAGCGGTTGACGGCTTGCGCCGATGGCATTCGCTGCTTACACTTATTACAGATAGTGGAGGTGCAGATGGCGGCCCCAGCATTTCGCGTGCGCGTCAAAGAAAGCGATAGGGCAATGGCCGAGAAAGCCGTGCGGTCGCTTTCCGCCGGCAGGCCGCTCATCGCCTATGACGAAGCCAACCAGCCCTATGAGCTGACGTCGACGCTTCTCGCAACCATTCGCGAGGTTCTGGCGAGGGCGATCGAGAGCGACGAATATGTCGTGGTCAGCCAGCAGACGGAGCTTTCGCCAGAAGAGGCGGCCAAGGTTCTGGGGGTCTCGCGTCCGCTCGTCTACCATCGCATGGACTCCGGCCGTCTGCCGTTTCGCGAGGTGGGAACCCATCGACGCGTGCTGTTGAAGGACGTTCTCGCCCTCAAGGAATGCGAGGCGGCGCGTCGCGACGCTTCGAAGGCGCTGAGCGAGGATACGGACGCGCAGGAGCCCGCCTTTGGCGCTCCGTAGGGTCTTCACCGACGCCAATGTCCTGTGGTCGCCCCAGCAGCGCAATCTTATTCTGCAAATCGCTTTCGAGGATCACATCGCGGTCCATTGGACGGACGAGGTGATCCGCGAGTGGCTGCGCAATATCGATGACGCGCAACGCGCTAAATCCGAGAAGGGCACGCTGCCGCTCATGGCCAGGCTCTTCCCCACGGCGCTGATCGGCGCGGGAGCCGATCGGCCAATAGGTCGGACGGAAGCAAAGGACCGACACGTAGCTCTGGCAGCGGCATCCATCGCGCCCTCGGTGCTCCTGACCTGGAACCTGCGCGATTTCAATCGGGAGGCGCTGCGCGCGCTGACGGTCGACCTCCTCACGCCCGACGAATTGCTCGCGGCGCTGTTCGACGAGACGCCGGAGTTGATCTTCGAGATCGCCAAGGCAGCTCAGCAGAACCTCACGCGGTCGGCGCCGACATGGGATGCCTATCTGGCCGTTCTCGAACGCAATCGCCTGAATCGATTTGTCGCCCGGCTCCGCAGCGGCCCCGTCTCGGCCCGCGCCGGCAAGGCTTCCGCCACAAACCCTGACACCTCCTGCCTCGGATGACGGTGCGCCGCGACCGGCCTGCTGCGGAGCGTGCCCTGGCGCGGCTGGTGACCGGGCTGGAGATGCTGGGCGCGCTGATTCTCGCCGCGCTGTTCCTGGTGGTGATGGCGGCCGTCCTTCGACGCTATCTGCTCGGCAGCGGCTTTCTCGGCGCCGATGAGCTGGCGATCTGGCTGCATGTCGCGCTGGTCGCGGTCGGCGCCCCGCTGGCGGCGACGAGCGCGCTGGCGATGCGGCTCGATGTCTTCGTCAGGCTCCTGCCCGCTGCCGGCCAACGCATCGCCCGGATCCTCGCCGATGCCGTGACGGTGCAAGGGGCGCTGGTTCTGTGCCTTGGCGGCGCCAAGGTCGCGCTGCTGGTGGGAGGAACCTCGACTGTGCTCGCCCTGCCGGAATGGCTGCGCTTCGCCGCCTTCGCCATCGGCGGCGGGCTCACGGTGTTGCTGGTCGCGGGCCGATCGGCGCTGGAGCGCGGGGTTGCGGCGGCGCTCGGCTCGCTGTGTCTCGGCCTTGCCTTCTACGGGCTGGCCCAGCTTGCGCCCGTCTTCGTCGCGGAGACGCCGAGTCTCGTGGCGGCGGGCGTTGCGGCGCTTGCGCTGGTGTTGGGCGCGCCGATCCCGCATGCGCTGCTCGCCGGCATGTCGCTCAGCCTCGCCTTCGGCAGTACGCTGCCCGAGCCCGCCATCGTCCAGAACGCCGTCGCGGGCGTCTCGAAATTCCTGCTGCTGGCGATCCCCTTCTTCCTGCTGGCCGGGGAACTGCTCACCGCGGGCGGGCTGGCCGAGCGGCTAGTGCGCTTTGCCGCAGCGTTGGTCGGGCATTGGCGGGCCGGGTTGGCGCAGACCGCGTTGCTCGCCAGCGTGCTGTTTTCCGGCGCTTCAGGCTCGTCGGTCGCCAATGCCGCCTTTGGCGCGAAAGTCATGGCGCCGACCTTGATCGCGCGCGGCTATCCGCCGGCCAAGGCCGGGGCGATCGTCGCCGGCGTCTCAATGCTGGACAACATCATCCCGCCTTCGATCGCCTTTCTCATCCTGGCGAGCGCGACCAATCTGTCGGTCGGGGCGCTGCTGGTCGGCGGCTTCGTCGCGGGCGGCGTGCTGGCGCGGGCCCGGGCGGGCGGCATTCATCTGACGATGCGCGGCGCTCCGGATGCTGCGCCGCGCGCCA
>JBKBRD010000453.1:0-2780 GCA_046292405.1 Allobosea sp.
CTCCAGCGCGTCGCAGGGGTCGACGATGGTGAGCTGCGGCATGCCGCGGAAGATGGCGAGGTCTTCGGTAGCCTGGTGGCTCGGCCCGTAGCCGGTCGTCAGCCCGGGCAGGGCGCAGACGATCTTGACGTTGAGGTTCTCCTCCGCGATCGCCATGAAGATGAAATCATAGGCGCGCCGCGAGGCGAAGACGGCATAGGTCGTGGCGAAGGGGGTGAAGCCCTCCCGCGCCAGCCCGGCGGCGGCCGAGATCATCACCTGCTCGGCCATGCCCATCTGATAGAAGCGGTCCGGGTAGGCCTTCGCAAAAATGTGCAGGTCGGTGTATTTGCTGAGATCGGCGGTGATGCCGACGATGTCGGGCCGGGTCTTGCCCAGCTCGACCAGCGCATGGCCGAACGGCGCCGGCCTGGTGCGCTGGTCGGGGCCGGCGATCGAGGCGATCATCGCCGAGGTGGTCAGCCGCGCGCCGGCTTCGGCGGCTCCGCCGAGATGGGCGGGCCTTTCGTATTTCGAGCGCCTCATGCCGGCCTCCCCCGATCCAGCTCGGCCCGCGCCTGCGCCCATTCCTCGGGCTCGACCCGCAGGAAATGATTGCGCTCGCGCTGTTCGAGGAAGGGCACGCCCTTCGCCATCGTCGTGTCGCAGATGATGATCCGTGGCTTGGACACCATGGTGGTGCGCGCGAGATCGAAGGCCGCCACCAGCGCCGCGATGTCATTGCCGTCGACGCGCTGGACCAGCCAGCCGAAAGCCTCGAATTTCGGGACGAGCGGCTCGAAATTCATCATCTGGGTCGAGGGGCCGTCGGCCTGCATGTTGTTGACGTCGACGATGGCGATGATGTTGTCGAGCCGGTGCGAGCCGGCCGCCATCGCCGCCTCCCAGGTCGAGCCTTCGTCGAGCTCGCCATCGGAGAGAAGGTTGTAGACGAAGGCCTTGGACTGCTTGCGCTTGAGGCCGAAGGCGACGCCGACCGCGATGCCGAGGCCATGGCCGAGCGAGCCGCCGGTGATTTCCATGCCGGGCGTATAGGCCGCCATGCCGGACATGGGCAGGCGGCTGTCGTCGCCGCCATAGGTTTCGAGTTCGTCCTCCGGCAGCACCCCGGCCTCGATCAGCGCCGCGTAGAGCGCGATGGCGTAATGGCCGATGGAGAGCTGGAAGCGGTCGCGCCCCTCCCATTCCGGATCGTGCGGGCGATAGGTCAGGGCGTGGAAATAGGCGACGGCCAGCACATCGGCGATGCCGAGCGCCTGGGCGATGTAGCCCTGGCCCTGGACCTCGCCCATGCGCAGCGCGTTGCGCCGGATGCGCCAGGCGCGCTCGGCCAGAGTGAGGTTTGGGATGGCGTGCTCAGCCATGGATCAGCATGCCTCCGTTGACGTCGATCACCGCGCCGGTGACGTAGCGCGACAGGTCGGAAGCCAGGAACAGGTAGACGCCGGCAATGTCGTCGGGCGCGCCGAGCCGCCCGAGCGGGATGCCGGCGGCGATCTGCGCCTTCATCTCCGGCGTCAGCGCATCGCCGGTGATGTCGGTTTCGACGAGGCCGGGCGTGACGCAGTTGACGCGGATGCCGTCCGGCCCGAGTTCACGCGCCATCGCCTTGGCGAGGCCGAGCACCCCGGCCTTGGCAGCGGCGTAATGGGGGCCGCCGAAAATGCCGCCGCCGCGCTGGGCCGAGACCGAGGACATGCAGGCGATCGTTCCCGCCCTGCGCGAGCGGAAATGCGGGATGAAGGCCTGGCTCAGGTTCAGCACGCCGCGCAGGTTCACGTCCAGGATGCGGTCCCAATCGGCGGGCTCGATCGCCATGATCTTCACCGGCTGCGAGATGCCGGCATTGTTGACCAGAATGTCGGCCTGGCCGAACTGCGCCAGCACCGCCTGCGCCGCGGCCATGGTCGAGGCGCGGTCGGTCACATCGCAGGCGAGGCCGAGATGGCGCTGGCCGGGCAGACCGGTTGACAGCGTCGCCGCGGCAGCCTGGGCGGCGGCCTCGTCCAGATCGAGAATGGCGACATTGGCGCCGTGCTCGGCGAAGAGCCGCGCCGTCGCGAGCCCGATGCCGCGGGGGCCCGCCGCGCCGGAAATGGCGGCGACCCTGCCTTGCAACAGCATGCTTTCCTCCCCTGTCGTCTTTGTCTTGTTGAATCCAGTCTTTCCCGCATAGGCCTGAGCCGCAAGGAGAATTTTCGGTTGAGCCGCGGCGACGCGCTCGGCTGCAGCCCCGGGAGCGCTCATCGCGGAGCGGACGCGCAAGCGTGCGCGGCAGCCCTCTGGAGCATCCTCGAGATGGCCCTGCGGGCCTCCTCAGGATGAGGGCTGTGGATGGGATTTATGGGGGAAAACGAAGGTTCAGCCGGTGTCGCGACCTTCCAGCCCTCATCCTGAGGAGCTGCGCAGCAGCGTCTCGAAGGATGGTCCAGCGCGCGCGGGACCCTCGGAAACATCCTTCGAGACGGTCCTGTCGCGCTCTTCCCCGATGACTGGCAAGCGGGACGGCCATGACGGACCGCGCGCCTACCCAGCTTTTCAAACGGTCGTCATTTCGCCTAGTCATTCTGGCAGACCCGCCACCGGACCCGATGCGCAGCCCATGACCGTCACAGACATCGCGACGCGGACCTATAATCACGGCTGGCGGCTCGATCCGATCATCCGCAGCCTGCTCGACACGGATTTCTACAAGCTGCTGATGCTGCAGATGATCCGCAGCTTCCATCCGCAGGTTCAGGTCACTTTTTCGCTGATCAACCGGTCCAGGCACATCCGCC
>JBKBRD010000454.1:0-2778 GCA_046292405.1 Allobosea sp.
TCGAGCAGCCCGAGCTCGAACACCGCAAACAACCCGCAAGGCCCAGCCCCGACGATCACGACATCGGCGTGGATGATGTTGTCGTTGGTCATGGCGGCCCGGTCCTGCTCGGCGCCGCCCGAGCGATCGGTCGGCGCGGTCAAATCCATCGCTGATTATTGTTAGTATACAAACAAAATAGCGCAAGTGGATTTTGCAAGCTGCGGCCGCTCAATCGAGGCGCGCCAGCAACGCCAGCAGACGCTCCGCCTCCTCGCGCGACAGCGGCGCCAAAGTTGCGGCGGTGATGGCCCTGGCCTTCTCGACCAGCGCCGGCATCTGCGCGAAGCCCTTGCCGCTCAGACGCACGCGGACCCGGCGCTGGTCGTCGGGATCGGGCAGGCGCTCGACGAGCCCGCGCTCTTCCAGCCGGGCGATCACGCCCTTGATCGTGGCCGGGTCCATCGCGGTCATCCGACCCAGCAAATTCTGCGAAATCTCTTCTCCGCCAGCGAGTTTGGACATGGCGGCGAACTGGGTCGGCGTCGGCCCGTCCTCGCCCATGATGCGCTGGAAGATGGCGATGTGGCGCTGCTGCGCCCTGCGCATCAGGAAGCCGACCTGCTCGTCGAGAACATAGCCGGCCGCGACCGCGCCGCCCTGCTTGCGCTGGCGCGCCGCCGGTTTCGCCACTGCCGCGATTTCCGCATCCTCGCCGCTCACGCCAATCTCCATCCCGATCGGATCAGCGGCCCGACCGCCCCCGCTCCAGCCCGCATAATCGCCACTTGCCAGCGTCCGAAACGCTGTCCATGATCGTTATTATACATTCAATCGGCGGCTGTCTCGACTCTTCCCTGACAGCTTCCTCCGGGGGAGATGACGATGGCGCATGATGTCGTGGCGGGCCCGGCTCGCGGGAAGCTGGTCATCCGCAATCTCGGGCTGATCCTGTCGGGCGATCTCGGCGCGCCGCTGCTGGACGGCGATGCGATCGTGGTGATCGACGGGCGCATCGCCGCCATCGGCAAGGCCGCCAATCTCGATCTCGAGGGCGCGACGAGCGAGATCGACGCCAAGGGCTCCGGCGTCTCGCCCGGCCTGATCGACAGCCATTGCCACCCGGTCTTCGGCGACTGGACCCCGCGCCAGAACCAGCTCGGCTGGATCGAGATGGGCGTCAACGGCGGCGTCACCACGCTGGTTTCGGCAGGCGAGGTGCATCTGCCCGGCCGGCCGAAGGATGCGGTCGGCGTCAAGGCGCTCGCCATCACCGCGCAGCGCTGTTTCCAGAACTTCCGCCCCGCCGGCGCCAAGGTCATCGCCGGCGCGCCGGTGCCGGAGCTGGATTTCGGCCGCGAGATCTATGCGGAGATCAAGGCGTCCGGCATCCGCCATATCGGTGAAATCGGGCTGGGCACCGTCGCCAAAGGCGCCGACGCCAAACGGGTGACCGATTGGTGCCGCGAGCTGGGGCTCGAGAGCATCATGCACACCGGCGGCCCCTCGATCGCAGGCTCGCATTTCGTCAACAAGGACGATGTGCTGGAAGCCCAGCCCGACGTCGTCAGCCATATCAATGGCGGGCCGACATCGATCGCCCACGCCCATGTCCGCGAGCTCTGCGAAAAGGCGCGCGGGGCGCTGGAGGTGGTTCATAACGGCAATGAGCGCTCGGCGCTGGTGGCGCTGGAAGCGGCGCAGCAGGCCGGGCGGCTGGCGGATCTTTTGATCGGCACGGACGCCCCCGCCGGCTCCGGCGTGCAGCCCAATGGCGTGCTGCGCATGATCACGCTGCTGTCGAGCCTGGGCGGGCTCAAGGCCGAGCAGGCCTTCTGCCTCGCCACCGGCAATATCGCCCGCAAGCGCAAGCTCGACGCCGGGCTGATCAAGGTCGGCATGCCCGCCGATTTCGTCTTCCTCGACAAGCCGCAACATTCCTCCGGCAGGGATCTGCTGGAGGCGGTGTCCTTCGGCGACATTCCCGGCATCGGCATGGTGATGATCGACGGCATCGTCCGCACCGGCCGCTCGCGCTCGACGCCGCCGTCGCACACTGCGCCCGTCATGCTCGGACATTGAGGGGGCCGCCATGAGCGAGCTGATCCAGATCCGCCGCATCCAGACCAGCGTCGAGGAGATCTTTCACGAGTTCGGCCCGGTTCCCGGCCGCACCGAGCGCATCGCCTCCGTCTGCGCCGTGCTGACCAACCCCTTTGCCGGCCGCTACGAGCCTGACATCTTGCCGATGATGGAGGCGCTGAAGCCGGCCGGGCTGGAAATGGCGACGCGTTGCCTGAAGGCGCTCGGCGGCGACCCTGCCACCGTGGAAGGCTATGGCAAGGGCGCCATCATCGGCTCGGCCGGGGAACTCGAGCATGGCGCGCTCTGGCATGTGCCCGGCGGCTATGCGATGCGCGAAATCCTCGGCAACGCCAAGGCGATCGTGCCCTCGACCAAGAAGGTGGCGGGTCCGGGCGCCCGCATCGACATCCCCGTCACCCATATCAACGCCGCTTATGTCCGCAGCCATTTCGGCGCGGTCGAGATCGGGGTGCCCGGCTCGCCCCAGGCCGACGAGATGGTGCTGATCCTGGTTATGACCACGGGCGCGCGCATCCACGAACGCGTCGGCGGCTTGCGCGCCGACCAGATCAGCGTCTGGGACGGCCAGCGGTGAGGCCCTTGCCCCGCGCACCCTCCCGCCTGAGCCCCGCCAGCGGCGTATCCACCCTCACAGCCCTCATCCTGAGGAGCCGCGTCAGCGGCGTCTCGAAGGATGGTCCAGCGCGCGCAGGA
>JBKBRD010000455.1:0-2774 GCA_046292405.1 Allobosea sp.
GAGCGCGGATTATAGGGATCGAGCATGACGAGATCGAGCACCGGCTGCAGGCTGGCGCCGAGCAGATAGCGCGAGCGATAGGTGATCTGCGAATCCGTCAGGTCGAGCAGGGCGTCGAGCCCGTCGGTCGGCGCCGTCGCTTCGGCGAAATGCCGCGCGAAGCGGCAGGTGGCGATGCCGCGCTCGATGCGCCGGCCGATGTCGAGGAAACGCCAGCCGGCGCCGCGCACCATGTTCTCCTGGCTGAGGCCCGAGAAGGCGGCGAGCGATTTCAGCGCGCGGTCGGCGATCTCGAAGGCCTCGCCTTCGCTCGGCTCGGCGCCGGCCTCTAAAGTCAGTTGGCCCTGCAGATCGCCGAACAGCCGCCAGGCGTCGACCGAGAGTCGCTCGCGGATCACCGAGGCGGTGCGCCTGGCCTCCCGCACCGTCGCCAGCGCCGAGCCGTAATGGTCGATGTCGTGCAGGGCCTGCGCCGCCAGCACCGCCGGGCTCTGGCCCTTGGCGGCAGGAGCGGCGCCCCAGGCGGTCAGCAGGTTGACCAGCCGGCGCAACGTGTCGTTGCGCCCCGGCGAGCCGTCATCGGCGTCGAGCAGCCGGCCGAGCAAGGCGCGCACCAGGCGCAGGGTCGCCTCCGTCCGCTCGAGATAGCGCCCGAGCCAGAACAGGTTGTCGGCGGCGCGGCTTGGCAGCGTCCCGACGACGCGGCGGATGCTGATCCGGTCCGGCGTCGGCAGCAGGCTCACCGGCTCGACCGGGGCGTCCGACGTCACCCAGACATCGCTCGAGCGCACGCCGCTGCGCAGATTGACGGCGCGTGCATCAAGCTCGTCGGAGATGCGGCAGAAGCCGCCGGGCATCACTTTCCAGCCATCGGGCGTCGCCGCCGCGAAGACGCGCAGGGTCACCGGATGCGGACGCAGATGCCCATTCTCGAAGACGGGCATGGTCGACAGCCGCACGACCTCCTGCCCGACGTAATCCATGCCGCGCGCCTCGATCCGCGCCCGCAACGCGTCGCGTTCGGCCGCAGGCAGCTCGCCGGCCAACACCGGCTCGCTGTCTCGCCCGCCGCCGGCCGAGCGGAAGGCCGGCGCGATGCTCATCTCCTCCAGCCGGTCGAGCACGATCCGGCGCTCGCGCGGCTGGCCGCACCACCAGGTCGCGACATTCGGCAGGATCAGGCTCTCGCCCAGCAGCTCCTTGCCGATGCGGGGCAGGAAGCCCATGAGCCCGCGCGATTCGACGACGCCGGAGCCCAGCCCGTTGGCGATGTGGACATTGCCCTGGCGCACGGCCTCGACCAGCCCGGGCACGCCGAGCGCCGAGCGCGCATTGAGCTCCAGCGGATCGGCGAAATCCCCGTCGATCCGCCGCCAGATCACATCGGCGCGCTTGGGGCCGGCGATGGTGCGCACATGCACCTTGCCTTCGCGCATCATCAAATCGCCGCCCTCGACCAGCAGGAAGCCGAGATAGCGCGCGAGATAGGCCTGCTCGAAATAGCTCTCGTTCAGCGGCCCCGGCGTCAGCAGGCAGATGCGCGGCTCGACCCGGCGGGAGCGCGAGACGAGGCCGGCGCGGAAGGACTGGAAGAAGGCGGCCAGCCGCTCGACGTTCAAGGTGCGGAACAGTTCCGGGAAGGCGCGCGCCAGCGCCAGCCGGTTCTCCAGCGCATAGCCCGTGCCGGACGGGGCCTGCGTCCGGTCGCCGAGCACCCACCAGCGCCCGTCCGGGCCGCGGCCGAGATCGGCGGCATAGAGCTGCAGCGCGCCGGCGCCGGGCGCGCCATGCAGTGGCCGCAGATAATCCGGGCTGCCGGTGACGATGGCCGCTGGCAGGTGTCCGTTGGCGATCGTTGCGGCCGGGCCGTAGATGTCGTCGAGCAGGGAGGACAGCAATTGCGCCCGCTGGGCGACGCCTGCCGCGATCGTCTGCCATTCAGCCCCGGTCAGCACCAGCGGCACATGGCTGAGCGGCCAGGCGCGCTCGCCGGCGAGCGGATCGCGCTCGTCGAGATCGCCATGGACGCGGTAGGAGACGCCGGTGTCCCGGACATGGCGATCGGCCAGGCCGAAGCGCTGGTTGAGCTCGCCCTGCGACCAGCCGCTCCATTCCGCCAGGAACGGTTCCCATTGCGGGCGAATGGCGCCGTCGGGCGCCATCAGCTCGTCATAGGCGCCGGGCAGTGGGCTATAGCCTGCCAGCAGCGCATTGCGCCGCTCCGTCTTGACGCGCATCGACGGTGATCGGCTCTGTAGCGCCATGCGCGGGTCTAGACTCCTGTGGGGCGCCGCAGGTCCAATGTGAGCGGAAACTCGACGCCGCGCTCTTCCGGCGGAATCGCCAGCGCGCCGGGACTATGACCGATCGCTTCGAAACGTGCGAGCCGTCGCGCCTCCGCTTCATAGGAATTCACAGGCGGTGTCTCGTAATTGCGTCCCCCCGGATGGGCGACATGGTAGACGCAGCCTCCGAGCGAGCGCCCGACCCAGCTATCGACGATGTCGAAAGTCAGCGGCGCATGCACCGGGATGGTCGGGTGCAGGCCCGAGGCCGGCTGCCAGGCCTTGAAGCGCACGCCCGCGATCGCCTCGCCGCTGGCGCCCGTGCTGGTCATCGGCATGCGCCGCCCGTTGCAGGTGATGAGATGGCGCCCCGGCACGAAGCCGGTGACCTTGACCTGCAGCCGCTCCACCGAGCTGTCGACATAGCGCACCGTGCCGCCGATCGCGCCTTCCTCGCCCATGACATGCCAGGGTTCGAGCGCCTGGCGC
>JBKBRD010000456.1:0-2774 GCA_046292405.1 Allobosea sp.
GGCGGGGGTCGAGCGCCAGCGCCATGGCGATCATCGCCCGCTGGCGCTGCCCGCCCGAAAGCTCGTGCGGATAGGCTTTCGCCGCCAGCGCGGGATCGGGAATGCGCACCTCGGCCAGCAGGGCCAGCACGCGCTCGCGGATCTCAGTCCGCGAGAGCTCGGTGTGAATCTCGAACATCTCGCCGATCTGATCGCCGATGCTGCGCAACGGGTTCAGCGCCGTCATCGGCTCCTGGAAGATCATGGCGATGCCGGCGCCGCGCACCTTGCGCATGGCGGCCTCGTCGATCGCGGCGAGATCGCGCCCCTCGAACAGGATGCGCCCGCCGGCGATGGCGACGCCCTGCGGCAGCAGCCGCATGATGGCGTTGGCGGTCATCGACTTTCCCGAGCCGGACTCGCCGACGACGCAGAGGATTTCGCCGGCCGAGACGGTCAGCGAGACCTGCTCCATCGCATAAGGACGGTCGGCGCCTGCCGGCAGGCTGACGCTGACCTCGTCGAGGCTCAGGATCGGGTTCATCGGCCCTTCAGCCTCGGGTTGAGCGCGTCGTTCAGCCCCTGCCCGACCAGCGAGACGGCGAGCACGGTGATCAGGATGGCGACGCCGGGAATGGCCGAGACATACCACTGCACCCGCAGCACATCGCGGCCGACGCCGATCAGATTGCCCCAGGAGGCGACATTCGGGTCCGAGAGCTTGAGGAAAGCCAGCGCGCTTTCGAGCAGGATGGCGATGGCCATGACCACGCTGGCGTAGACGATCACCGGCGGCAGCGCGTTGGGCAGGATCTCGCCGAAGATCAGCCTGGCGTCCTTCAGCCCCAGCGTGCGCCCGGCCTGGACGAATTCGCGGTTGCGCAGCGTCAGGAATTCCGCCCGCGTCAGCCGCGCCGAGGCCGGCCAGGAGACGATGCCGATGGCGACGGTGACCGTCGCCATGGTCGAACCGAAGACTGCCACCAGCACCAGCAGCAGCAGGAAGTTCGGCAGGGTCTGGAAGGCCTCGGTCACGCGCATCAGCAGCGTGTCGACCCAGCCGCCATAATAGCCGGCCAGCGCGCCGACGGTGATGCCGATCAGGATCGAGATCGCGGTCGCCACAAGCCCGATCAGCAGCGAGATGCGGGCGCCGTGCAAGATCTGCGCGGCGATGTCGCGGCCGGAATTGTCGGTTCCCAGCGGAAAGCGCGGATTGTCGAGCGGCCAGATCAGCGGCCGGCCCGCCAGCGCCAGCGGATCGCGCGGATAGAGCCAGCCGGCGCTGATCGCGGCCGCGACCACCAGCGTCAGCAGGATCAGCCCGATCACGGCCGAGGGGCTGCGCAGATAGAGCCTGAGCACCTGCATGGCTCAGCTCCCCGTGGTGATGCGCGGATCGAGCCGCGCATAAAGCAGGTCGACGATGAAGTTGACCACGATCACCAGCAGCGCCGACATGAAGACGATGCCGAGCAGGGTGTTGAGATCGCGCTGGACCACCGATTCATAGGCCAGCCGCCCGAGGCCGGGCAGCGAGAACACGCTTTCGACCACCACGGAGCCGCCCAGCATCGTCCCCGCCTGCAGCCCGATCAGCGTCACCATCGGCAGCAGCGCATTGCGCAGCACATGCTTGACCACGACCCGCGTCTCGTCGAGCCCCTTGGCCCGGGCGGTGCGGACGAAGTCGAGGTTCAAGACCTCGAGCATCGAGCCCCGCATGATCCGCAGATAGATGGCGAGGTAGAACAGGCCGAGCGTCAGCGTCGGCAGCAACAGGTGGCGGGCGATGTCGAGCGTGCGGGCAAAGCCCGTGCGGCTCACGGTGATGTCCTCGAAGCCGCCGGCGGGGAGCCATTGCAGCCGGATCGCGAAGACGACAATCGCCATCAGCCCGAACCAGAAGGTCGGCATGGCGTAGAACACCAGCCCCAGCGTCGAGATCAGCGTATCCTGCCAGCGGTTGACGCGCCGCGCCGCCAGCACGCCGAAGACGATGCCGAAGAAGAAGGCGAAGGAGAGTGAGGCGGTCATCAGCAGGATCGTCGCCGGCAGCCGCTCGAGGATCACGGTGGAGACCGGCTTGCCGTAGATGGCGGAGAAGCCGAGATCGAAGCGCACCAGCCGCCAGAGATAATTGGCCAGCTGCGCGCCGACGGAGAGGTCGAGCCCGTAGAATTCGCGCAGCGTCCGGGCAGTGGCCGCGTCGCCGCCGCCCATCTGCGCCATCATCGCGTCGACCGTGTCGCCGGGCGCCAGCTGCAGCAGCAGGAACACCCCGATCAGGATCAGGAACAGGGTCGGGATCGAGGCGGCGAGCCGCCGCCCCGCAAGAGCTAGCACGCGCATGGAACGACCAGCCGCGAGAGTGAAATCGTGGTCACGAGGGCTGTCCCGCCTTTGCCTGTCCTGCCTTGCCGCGCTCTGCGTGGCCGGGCCGCATCCTGAACGCGCAGCGCGCGATTGCGTTCGGGACCGACCCGGCGCCCGCCAGGCGCCTCACTCCGCCAACCACAGATCGTGCCAGGAGGCCGAGCCCCAGCGCGGCGTGTTGGAGTGGTTGCGCGCCTTGGCGCTGATCGCGGTCAGGAAGATCTGCTCGATCGGCGTCCAGATCGGCAACTCCGTATTGGCCCGGCGCACGAACTCGCCATAGAGCGCCTTGCGCTTGGCGGAATCGACCTCGGTGGCGGCGTCGTCGATGATCTTGTCGATCGTCTCGTCGGTCCAGCCCCATTGGTTGGTCCAGGGCGCGCCGACCGGCTGGCCCGAGCGATACCACACCGTGGTCG
>JBKBRD010000457.1:0-2771 GCA_046292405.1 Allobosea sp.
CTCGATCGAGGCCTGGTCACGCTGCAAGGCGCTAAGCCGCGTGAGTTGGATCAAATTGCGCCTGTAGAGATCCTCGACACCGACTAATTCGATCGCAATGATCTTCGCCTCGCGCTCCTTGGCCGACTGCTGGGCCGTCAGTCCATTGATCTCGTCGCGCAATTGGGCGACGCGCTTGCGCAACTGGGCGCGCTGGCCGTCGCGCGCCGCGCGGCGCACCTCGAACAGCCTGATCTCGGCCGCGACGAGCTGGGCGATCTCCGGGGCGGCCTTGCGGGCCTCGATATCAGACGTCAAGGTCAAGCCTGCCCCACCGTCGCGCTCGGCTGCCAGACGCAGCGAGCGCACGGCGAATTCGTCGATCTGCTTGGAAACGATTTGGAAGTTGGCGCGGGCCACCGTCTCGTCGAGACGCAGCACGACATCGCCTGCCCGGACGCGGTCGCCGTCTCGCACCATCAGCTCACCGACGACACCGCCGGTCGGATGCTGCACCTTCTTGACTTCGCTTGCGACGACGAACTGGCCGGCAGCCGCGACCGCGCCCTGCAAGGTCGTTGTCACCGACCAGACGCCGAGAGTTCCGGCAAAGAAGCCGATGAAGGATAGGCCGATCAGCTGCTGCTTGCGCAGAGACCCGATGTAGTCCGGCTTGGGCTGGCCGGGCGCAGGCTGGTTCGCTGTCAGTTCGGTCATGAAGACACCACGCTGGCTGGGCGCGTCATCGGGCGGGGCACAGGCTGGACGAGCGACTGCAGAACCTCGTCGCGCGGGCCGGCCGTGCCGATGCGGCCGTCCTTGAGGATGGCGACGAGGTTGACCGCGGCCAATCCCGAAGGACGATGGGTGATCACGACGGCTATGCCGCCGCGCGCGCGGACCGAGCGGATCGCTGCGTTGAGCGCCTCGTCGCCGGCGTTGTCGAGATTGGCGTTGGGCTCGTCGAGTACGACGAGGAAGGGGTCGCCATAGAGCGCGCGGGCGAGCGCTACGCGCTGGCGCTGGCCGCCCGAGAGCGCGGCTCCCGCCTCGCCGATGCAGGTATCGTAACCCTTGGGTAGCTCAAGGATAAGTTCGTGGGCCGCCGCCGCGCGGGCAGCCGCGATGATTGCCTCCGGATCGGGCCTTGCCGTGAACCGAGCGATGTTCTCGGCGACCGTACCGTCGAAGAGTTCGACATCCTGCGGCAGATAACCGACATGGCGGCCTAGCTGGTCGCCCCACTGGTCGAGCGCCGCGCCGTCGAGCCTGACCGTGCCCTTGTACGACGGCCAGACGCCCACCAGGGCACGCGCCAAAGTCGATTTGCCCGAGCCGGTCGGCCCGATGATGCCGATAGCATCACCCGCCGTCAGGCGCAGCGAGACGGCGTTCAGAACCGGCTTGGGCTGGCCGGGCGGGCCGACGACGAGGTCCTCGGCCACGAGATGCTGGGCCGGGGCCGGCAGCGGCAGGCGCTGCTCATCGGCCGGCACCAGCGCGAGGCTGCGCTCGAGACGGCCAAAGCTCTGGCGGGCGGCGACGAAACCCTTCCAGTGGCCGACGGCGGTCTCGATCGGCGCGAGCGCCCGCGAGGTCAGGACTGAGGCGGCGATGATCGCGCCGGCCGAGATCTCGCCCTTGATGGCGAGATAGGCGCCAAGCCCGAGAGACGCCGATTGCAGGATCAGCCGGAAGACCTTGGCGAAAGCGCCAAGCCCGCTGACAACGTCGCTCGCCTTCAGCGTCTCGGTGACATGGCGCTCGCTGATGGCGCTGTAGCGCGCGAGGAAGGCAGGCCGCATGCCGAGCGCGCCGACGACCTCGGCATTGCGCCTCGTGGTCTCGACGAGATTGTGTCGGTGCCCCGAGACCTCCGCCAGAGCCCGCGCCGGCGGCTGGCTGCGCCGCTCGGTAAGGAGCGTCAGGCCGATGATGACGCCCGCGCCGCACACCGTCAGCCATCCGAGCCAGGGATGCAGCAGGAAGGTGACAATTAGGAAGAGTGGCATGAAGGGCATGTCGAATAGGGCCGTGGGACCGAGGCCCGAGAGGAAGCCGCGGACCTGGTCGAGATCGCGCACCGGCGCAACGACCTCGGAGCCCCGCACGCCCCTGAGCGGCAGTTCGGCCACGACCTGATAGACACGCGGCGCGAGTAACTCGTCGAAGCGCGCGCCGATCCGCGCCAGCATGCGCGTGCGTAGGCCGTCGAGCACGCCTTGCAGCAGAAAGGCCGCGAGCACAATCAGCGAGAGCGCGACCAGCGTGGGCACCGAGCGGCTGGTCAGAACTCGATCATAAACCTGCAGCATGTAGAGCGAACCGGTCAGATAGAGAACGTTCACCATCGCGGAAAAGATGGCGACGCCGCCGAACCAGCGCGTGCAGGCCCCAAACGCCCGGCGCACCTCGGGCGAGCGAGCGCCGTCCTGGAAGGAATTCCTCATCAGTTCCCGCTTGTTATGGTACGAATGAGTCTGTGTTTTATATTAAGCGAGTGCTGTTGGCATCATATTTGTTGTTGAATGTGTATCAGAAAAAACACGACTGATCGAAAGAGACCGTATTTACCGACGCAAAAACTACGCCGAAAACGCATTCCAATGACGGCGTTTTCCAAAGACTAGCTCAGGCTGTCGCGGCTGGTCGACGCTGATGATCGAGAGCCGTTGAGTGGCCCCAACGTCGCGGACGGTATCAGATTTCGTCTTCCGGATGACAATCTGTAAAGTGGCATATCACGTCGGTACCGCCAGCTATATAGCGGAGTTCGGAAAGGTTGCCCGGTT
>JBKBRD010000458.1:0-2766 GCA_046292405.1 Allobosea sp.
GCCTCGATCACCGGCGAGATCGTCATGGATGGCGTGATCGTGCCGGAGGAGAACCTGTTGCCGAACGTCTCGGGGCTTAAGGGCCCGTTCGGCTGCCTCAATCGCGCCCGCTACGGCATTTCCTGGGGCGTCATGGGCGCCGCCGAAGATTGCTTCCACCGCGCCCGGCAGTATGGGCTCGACCGCAAGCAGTTCAACAAGCCGCTGGCCCAGACCCAGCTCTTCCAGAAGAAGCTGGCGGATATGCTGACCGAAATCACGCTCGGCCTGCAGGGCTCGCTGCGCGTCGGCCGGCTGATGGACGAGGGCAAGATGGCCCCCGAGATGATCTCTCTGGTGAAGCGCAACAATTGCGGCAAGGCGCTCGATATCGCCCGTCAGGCCCGCGACATGCATGGCGGCAACGGCATCTCGATCGAGTATCAGGTGATGCGCCACGCCGCCAACCTCGAGACGGTGAACACCTATGAGGGCACGCATGACGTCCACGCCCTGATCCTGGGCCGCGCCGTCACCGGGCTGCAGGCGTTCTTCTGAAATCCTCCCGTCATCCGGCCCAGCGCCGGGTGACGGGACCGGGGCAATCCTCGATGTCGCAATCCCCTCCCCTCGCCGGCCTGCGCGTGCTCGAACTCGCGCGCATTCTCGCCGGGCCCTGGATCGGCCAGTTGCTCGCCGATCTCGGCGCCGATGTCGTCAAGGTCGAGGCGCCCGAAGGCGACGACACCCGCAAATGGGGGCCGCCCTTCGTCGAGGGCGGCGATGGCGAGCATCTTTCAGCCGCCTATTTCCACTCCGCCAATCGCGGCAAGCGCTCGATCACGGCCGATTTCCGCACACAGGAAGGCCAGGCGCTGGTGCGGCGGCTCGCAGGCCATGCCGATGTCGTAGTCGAGAACTTCAAGGTCGGCGGCCTCGAGAAATACGGGCTCGACGCCGCCTCGCTGCGCGCGGCCTATCCGCGGCTGATCTACTGCTCGGTCACCGGCTTTGGCCAGACCGGACCCTATGCGCCGCGCGCCGGCTATGATTTCCTCGTGCAGGGCATGGGCGGGCCGATGTCCGTCACCGGCGAGCCGCAGGGCGCGCCGATGAAGGCGGGTTACGCCGTCGCCGACATCTATACCGGGCTCTACGCCTCGGTCGGAATTCTCTCGGCCCTGCGCCGGCGCGACGCCACCGGCGAAGGCGCGACGCTCGACATGGCGCTACTCGACAGCCAGGTCGCGGTGCTCGGCAACCAGGCGATGAATTATCTGGTCTCCGGCGCGCCGCCGGCCCGGCTCGGCAACGCCCATCCCAATATCGTGCCCTATGACGTGTTTCCGGTCGCGGACGGCCATATCATCATCGCCACCGGCAATGACGGGCAGTGGCGCAAGCTCTGCGAAGTGCTGGGCGAGGCGTCCCTGGCCGACCAGGCCGACTATCGCGACAATCGCTCGCGCGTTGCCAATCGCGTCGCGCTGACCGCGCATCTGCACGGCCTGACCTCACGCCACGCCAAGCTCGATCTGCTGGCGGCGCTCGAGAAAGTCGGGGTTCCGGCCGGGCCGATCAACGCGGTGGACGAGGTTTTCGCCGATCCGCAGGTGTTGGCGCGCGGCATCCGCGTCGATCTCGCCAGCGCGCCTGCCAAGGGCGGAACGATCCCGACCGTGGCCTCGCCGATCGTCATGGATGGCGTGCGGCAGGTCTCAGCGCGGCCGAGTCCCGGCCTGGGCGAGCATGAGCGTGAGATCCTGGACGATCCGGCCTGGGGCGGGACTCCGGGATAATGTCGGGATCACCAGAGGCGGCGCGCGCCGAGACTATCGAAGGCGGTATCGGAGGAAACCACCGTCAGATCCTCGATGATCGCTTGCGCCGCGAGCATGCGATCGAAAGGATCGCGTGGCTCGGCTTGAATCGCCCCGGCGTAGAGCGCGTGCCTATGCGACAGCGGAAGCACGACGAACCCCTCGTCGCTACATCGCGCCTCAAACTCTTCGACGAGCAGCCGTGCTTCGGGAAGCTTCCCTATCCGGAGCTTCGTGGACAACTCCATCGCTGTGATCGCACTGACGAGGACGGTTTCGCCATAGCGGATGCCGTCTGTGGCGGCTCGCGTCAAACGGACGCTGTCGCTCACCCACCAGATCAACACCGCGGTATCGAGCAGAAGCCTCAACTGTCGCGACCGTCCCAGAGACGCAGTTCGTCCTCGGGAAGCGGCTCGAAAAACTCCGGTCCGATCGTCACCAGCCCCTTCATGCGTCCGGGCCGGCGCTCGACCCGTTTCTGCTCGATAGCCACCAGCCGCGCGATCGGCTTGTCGCGTCGCGAGATAACGACCTCGCCGCCCTTTTCGACCTCGTCGAGCAGGCGAGAAAGGTGCGTCTTGGCCTGGTCGATCGTGACGCGCGTCATGACGGGTGCCCTCGCTACATTCCGCATTGTCAATTTACCCAAGCACGAAGGATCGGGTCAATGAGGTCATCACGCACCGGCGGGCAGATCCTCGTCGACCAATTGATCGCTCACGGCGTCACCGACGCCTTCTGCGTGCCCGGCGAAAGCTATCTCGCCGTGCTCGATGCGCTGCATGACGCCAGCCTGAAGGTCACCATCTGCCGGGCCGAGGGCGGGGCCTGCATGATGGCCGAGGCCGCCGGCAAGCTGACGGGACGGCCGGGCATCTGTTTCGTCACCCGCGGCCCCGGCGCGACCAACGCCTCGCCCGGGATCCACATCGCCGACCAGGATTCGACGCCGCTGATCCTGTTC
>JBKBRD010000459.1:0-2758 GCA_046292405.1 Allobosea sp.
CGTCGCGCCCTGCCAGTTCGACGCCGCTGGTGATGCGGATGCCCTGCTCCATCGGCGCCATGAAATAGGCGGCCTCGACATCGTAGAGCGGGCGGCCGAGCCGCGCTCCGTCCTGCGCCGCGAGATGGCGGTGATAGCCGCGCTCGACCCCCAGCGGCGGGTCGAGGCCGAGCCGCTTGAGCAGATCGGCGCTCCAGGGCCCCAGCGCCACAACGAGTTGGTCGGCGCGGAAAAGCCCGCGATCGGTCTCGGCCTGCCAGCCTTCGCCATCCCGGCGAAGGGCCGTCACGCCAGCCTGCGTCAGCGCTCCGCCGCGCCTGGTGAAGAGCGCCGCATAGGCCGCCACCACCGCGCCTGGCGAATCCACAGACGCATTGCCGGGGAAGAGCAGCCCCGCCGGAAAGATCGGCCGCAGGCTCGGCTCCAGCCCCGACAGGGCCTGCCGGTCCAGGATTTCGGCCTCGATCCCGTGCCTGGCGAGAAACGCCTGCTCGGCCACGGCCTTGGCGGCGCCCGCCTGCGAGCGCCACAGCTTCAGCGTGCCGTTTTCGCGCAGGCGGTGGGCGACGCCGGCCTGCTGCATCAGCGCCCGGTGCAGCGGCACGGTGTGGCGCGTCAGCGAATCGAGCGCCGCGATCCGC
This sequence comes from Allobosea sp., assembly GCA_046292405.1. Classification (GTDB taxonomy): domain Bacteria; phylum Pseudomonadota; class Alphaproteobacteria; order Rhizobiales; family Beijerinckiaceae; genus Allobosea. The sequence goes on from JBKBRD010000459.1 coordinate 642, forward strand.
GCCGCCGCCATCGACGGGCGCGCTTCCCAGAGAAAGCGCAGCATCCAGCCAGGTTCGGTCACGAGCCGGCGCAAATCGAGATGCAGCGCCGCGCTGCGATTGCCGAGATAGCCGGGCAGGCTGCCAAACAGCGAGGGGTTGTTCAGCGGGACGATGGAGCTGCGCGAGAGCACGCCGGCATTGCCATAGGAGGTTTCGCGGCCGGGCTCGCGCCGGTCGATCAGGGTCACGGCGAAGCCGCGCCGCTGCAACGCCAGAGCGCAGGAGACGCCGACCATGCCGGCGCCGAGGACGAGAACGCTGCGCGACGTCACGCCGACGTCGCCTCGGCCGGAACCTTGAGCCAATGGTCGAGAAATCCGTCCAGCCAGGCGCGGATCGCCGGATCGTACTGATACCAGCCGTCGAGATGCATGTGCCGCAGCTGCGCGCCCGGCATCAGCGTGCGCTCATGGCCGCGTACCGACCAGCGGCACATCATCGCCGGGGTCACCTCCGGATGAAACTGGATGCCATAGGCGCGCGGCCCGGCGCGGATGGCCTGCACCGGAAAATCGCGCCCCGTCGCCAGGCATTCGGCGCCCGCAGGGCAGTCGAAACCCTCGCGGTGCCATTGATAGACGGTGCCGGGCCAGGCGAACCCGGCCTCGTCGGCATGGAGGCGGCCAGGCTCGGTCAGGTCGAGCCCGTAATAGCCGACCTCGGCGCGTCCCTCCGGATGGGCGTAGACCCGCCCGCCGAGCTGGCGGGCGAGCATCTGGGCGCCCAGGCAGATGCCCAGATAGGGCGCCTCCTCCTTCAGGCAGATTTCAATCCAGTCGATCTCGGCCTTGACGAAATCATCGGGATCATTGGCGCTCATCGGCCCGCCGAAGATCACCGCCCCGGCGTGGCCGCGCATCGTCTGCGGCAGCGCGTCGCCATAACGCGGCCTGCGGATGTCGAGGCTGTAGCCGCGCTCGAGCAACAGGCGGCCGACGCGGCCGGGCGTCGACTGTTCCTGATGCAGCACGATGAGCACCGGCTTGCGCGGCTCGGCCGGTTTGCGGATGCGGCTTCGGGCAGGGCGCCAGGGACGAGCCGCGGCAAAACGAAAGAACTGATCGTTCATCGGGAGCATCGGAACCATTGCGCAGGCAGCGCCGGACCAGCCGGGCAGCCGCTCGTCGAGCCAGGACAATGCAGTTCCATGAGGAACCGGGCAAGCAATTTGTGAGCCAGCCACCTTTGCGACGCGCCGCATTTGCGCGCATTACGGTCGGAAAGAAGCGCCCCAATTGACAACGAAATCGATCCGAGGCATGAGACTGAACGTTCATTCTCATGCCTCGGATCGACAGTGCCGCCAGTATTGAAACCTGCCACGCCCGACACCGCCAACGCCGAGCGACGGACCCGCATCCTCGACGCGGCCGAATCCGTCTTCGCGCGCGCAGGGTTCCATGCCGCGACCATGAACGATGTCGCCACAGAAGCCGGTATGAGCCCTGGCAATCTCTACCGCTACTTCGCTTCGAAGGACGCCATCATCGCCGGAATGGCGGAACGCGATCGCACGCAGATCGCCGCCGATTTCGCCGATCTGGACTCGCGCAAGGGCGGGCTGCTCGACCAGCTCGAGGCTCTCGGCCGGCGTCATCTGGTCGAGGAGCCGCGCGAGCGCGCCATCATCGCCTTGCAGATCTGGGCCGAGGCCGCGCGCAACCCGGACATGGCGCGCATGTGCGCCTCGATCGACGGCACGGTTGTCGGCGGGCTCGCGGCAGCCATCGCCGGCGCGAAGGCCAATGGCGAGCTGCCCGCCAATCTCGACGAGGCCCGTTTCCTGCAGGCCGTCTTCATGATGGCCGACGGATTCTTCTGCCGACGCGCGGCCGACCCCAACTTCGACGCGGCCATGGCTGCCGACACGCTGTTTCGAGCCATGCGCGGGCTCGCGCAGGTGCTGCTCCTGCCTGCCCGCGCCGAGGCCGCGGAATGACCGCCTCCTTCTCCGTTTCAACCAAGGCCGTTTCCATGTCCCCTGTCCCGCGCAAGCCGGTCCTCGCCCTGTCGCTGCTGGCCCTGCTCGCCATCGCCGCAGGCCCCGCTCGGGCGCAGACCGCTGCGCCCGCGAC
>JBKBRD010000460.1:0-2743 GCA_046292405.1 Allobosea sp.
CGCCGCTGGCGGCGCTGTTGAGCAGTCCGACCCAGATCAGATCGGTCTGGATCGCCTTGCGCTCGGCCTCGGGCAGGCTCTCGAACACGGCCTGGGCCGCCGCGATCTGCGAGTTGGGGGCCTGCGCCAGCGCCGCTGGCCCGAGCAGGCCGAGGCCGAGCGCGACGACCCACCGCCGCAGACGCAGCATCCTCCCGCCCCCGCTCATCCCCGCCATGCGCCGCCTCCCGCTCAAGGCAGGCATTGAGCGCCAGAATTCGCGCCGCCGCAACAGCGCGCCGGCCCGCCCGCGCGAGCTTTTCGCATTGCGCCGCGCCCCGGCGATGCTAGCCTGCGCAGCGCTTGAGCCCGATGCAGAGCCGCTTTTCGCGGATGCGACGGACCGCTCGGAGGAAGATGATCATGAGCCTGCTCGCCCGCCTCGCATTCGGCCTCGGCCTCGTCCTGGCGAGCCACCCGGCCCTGGCTCAGAAAGCCTATGTCCGCAACGATCTCGCCGCCGACGGCCAGCGGCTCGAGGAGCGGCTGAAGCGCGAGGTTGCGACCGGCGGGCGGCCCGCCGCCATCTCCCTGCGCGACGGGCTGGCGGCGCTTGCCCGCGGCGACGCCCGCGCCGCCCTGCCCCAGGCCAACGCAGCCGTGGTGGCCGAACCCGCCAACGCCGCCGCCTGGCGGCTGATGGCCAGCGCCGCCAACGCCATCGAGCCGCGCGATTACCGCGAGCGCTGGGAGCTGCGCGAGCGCGCCATATCCGCCGCCTATCTCGCCTATGTCCGGGCGCAGACAAAGCCCGAGGAGGCCGCCTCGCTCGGCGTGCTGGCCCGCACCTTCCAGAAGAACGAGCTCTGGCGCCCGGCGCTGACCAGCTATCGCCTGAGCCTCGACATCGCCGACAACGCCTCGCTGCGCACCGCCTATGAGGAGCTGAGGGCGCAGCGCGGCTTTCGGCTGCTGTCCAACAAGGTCGACGCCGACGCCGCCTCGCCGCGCGCCTGCTTCGAATTTTCCGAGCCGCTGGCGCGCGGGCGCGTCGATTTCGCCCCTTACGTCGCGATTTCCGGCGGCCGTGGCGATTTTGCCGTCAGCGCCGAGGATCGTCAGATCTGCGTCGACGGGCTGCGCCATGGCGAGCGCTACGGCTTTGTCATTCGCCAGGGCGTGCCCTCGGCCGTGCCGGACGAGAAGCTGCTGAAATCGGCCGATTACGAGATTTATGTCCGCGACCGCAGCCCCTCGGTGCGCTTCACCGGCAAGAACTACGTCTTGCCGCGCACCGGCCAGCAGGGCGTGCCGGTCGTCTCGGTCAACGCCGACCGTCTCGAACTCGAGGTGATGCGGATCGGCGACCGCAACCTGATCAACTCGGTCCATTCCGAGGATTTCCTCAGCCAGCTCGGCTCCTATTCGGCCAGGCAGATCGCCAGCGACAAGGGCGCCAGCGTCTGGACCGGCTCGATGGAGGTGAAATCGGAGCTGAACAAGGATGTGGTCACGGCTTTCCCGGTGATGGAGGCGGTCGGTCGCCTGCAGCCCGGCGTCTATGTTCTCTTCGCCAAGCCGGCCGGCGGGCGCGCGGCGCCGGTCGCGACCGATGCCGACAGCGACTATGACGACGGCACGACGCGGGCGACGCAATGGTTCGTCGTCTCCGATCTCGGCCTGACCTCGTTTTCCGGACCTGACGGCGTGCATGTTCTGGTGCGTTCGCTCGCCAACGCCGCGCCCGTCGCCAATGCCGAACTCCGGCTCGTCGCCCGCAACAACGAGATCCTCGCCACGGCGCGCAGCGACGCCAATGGCTATGCCCGGTTCGACGCGGCCCTAGGCAAGGGCCAGGGCGGCAATGCGCCCGGCCTCGTCACCGCGCTGCTGGGGGAGGATTACGGCTTTCTCGACCTGAAGCAGACCGCCTTCGACCTGTCGGATCGTGGCGTGAAAGGCCGCGTCGCCCCCAGCGGGCTCGACGCCTATCTCTATACCGAGCGCGGCGTCTACCGCTCGGGCGAGACGGTCTATCTCACCAGCCTGCTGCGCGATGCGCGCGGCCAGGCCGTCGCCGGCCTGCCGTTGACGCTTGCGGTCAAGCGGCCCGACGGCGTCGAGTATCGCCGCCGCCAGGTCGAGGATCAGGGCGCGGGCGGCCGCGCCCACGCCATTCCGCTGATCGGCGGGGCGCAGACCGGCACCTGGCGCGTCCAGGCCTATGCCGACCCGAAGGGACCCGCCATCGGCGAGGTCACCTTCCTGGTCGAGGATTACGTCCCCGAGAAGCTCGAACTGACGCTGGCGCCCAAGGCGCCGGTGCTCCAGGCCGGGGAACCGGCGGAGATCGGCGTCACCGCGCGCTACCTGTATGGCGCCGCGGGCTCGGAGCTCGACGTCACCGGTTCGATGACCATCCGCGCCGCCGGCCAGAGCGCCATCCCTGGCTTCGCCGGCTACCAGGTCGGGCTGACCGATGAGGAATTCCAGCCGGTCCAGAGCGATTTCGAGGAAAGCGCCACGACCGATGCGGCCGGCAAGGCCGCCATCGCCAATCCGGTGCAGCAGCCGGAGACCAATCGCCCGCTCGAGGTCGAGCTGACCGTGCGCGTCGGCGAACCTGGCGGCCGCGCCATCGCGCGCTCGGTGACGCTGCCGATCGTACCCAAGGGCGCCGCCATCGGCGTGCGCAAGGCGTTCAAGGACGGCGAGCTCGGCAACGGCCAGACCGCGCGCTTCGAAGTCATCATGGCCACGGGCG
>JBKBRD010000461.1:0-2728 GCA_046292405.1 Allobosea sp.
GACGCCGGGGCGCACCGAGGGCACCATCTCACCGGAGAGGCGCAGGCACTCGCCGGCGAAGAAGGCGAAGATCTGGCCGGCGCGGCCGGCCTCGCCAATGCCTTCGGCCAGGGTCTTGCCCTCTTCGCGCGAGAGCAGGCGACCGAGTTCCTCCTTGCGGGCGAGGATCTCGTCGGAGGCCTTCTTCAGGATCTCGTAGCGTTCCTGCGGGCCGCTGCGGCTCCAGGCCGGGAAGGCCGCCTTGGCGGCGGCGACGGCCCTGTTCAGGTCCTCGACCGCGCCCTGCGCGTATTCGCCGACCACGTCATTGGTGTTGGAGGGGTTGATGTTGCGCGAGGCAGTGCCGGCGCTGGCCCATTCGCCGGCGATCAGGTTCTTGAACATCTCGGTCATCGCGACCTCCCTTGGTCATTGGTTCGTTGCGCAGGTGTTAACGCTTTCAGGGCTGAAACGCCATTGCGCAGAGATCATGGTCGGGCGGACGCGGCGCGCGCCATTTGCGATGGGCGGGCGTTTGTCTGGAAGACTGTTGCGAGAGGTTCCTGCGCGCCATGAGCATCCTTCGAGACGCGCCTGCGGCGCTCCTCAGGATGAGGGCTCGACGGGGATTGGCCGGATTTTCCGCTGCTCAGCCCTTATCGGCGCGAGCGCAGCAGGCGCTTTTCGGATGATGTTCCGGCAGGCGGGCCCGGTCTGGATCGGGCCTCAAAACTCCGCGTCGAGCTCCTCGACATCGTCGGGCTCGGCCTTGGCCTCGGCGATCCAGCGCCGCAGATCGGGCCATTGCGCGATAGTCTCGCAATAGGCGCGGCTGGCCTCGTCCAGCGCCACGTCATAGGTCAGGAAGCGCATGCAGACCGGCGCATACATCGCATCCGCCATGCTGCGTTCCCCGAAAAGGTAAGGACCGCCATAGCGCTTCAGGCAATCGCGCCAGATTTCGGTGACCCGGTCGATATCGGCCTGCGCCCCGGCCCAGACCTTGAATCCGGGATAATGCGCCTTGAGGTTCATCGGCAGGGCCGAGCGAAGATTGGCGAAGCCGGAATGCATCTCCCCGCAGATGGCGCGGCAATGGGCGCGCGCCTTGCGCTCGCTCGGCAGCAGCCCCCGGTCGGGATAGGTTTCGTCGAGATAGGCGGCGATCGCCAGCGTATCCCAGACCTCGACGTCGCCATCGGTCAGGCAAGGCACAAGGAATGAGGGCGACAGCAGCAGCAGCTCCGCCCGCGCGGAAGCGTCTTCGAGCGAGAGCATGCGCTCCTCCACCGCGAGCCCCGCCATGCGGCAGAGCAGCCAGCCGCGCAGCGACCATGACGAATAGTTCCTGCTGCTGATCGTCAGGGTCGCGCGGGTCATGGCTCACTTCCCTCCGGAGATGCGCCACCCTAGCAAGACACGTTCCAAATTGGGATTGTTCCAGAACAATCTTGCGCAAAACCTGTTTTGCAGTGCACCATGACGCAGCGGACCGGCGGCGCGCCCCGATTGAGGCGGCCGATGGCCCGCATGCCGAAAGGTCGCCGCCAGATGCTCTATGCCGCCTACCAGGCCCAGTGCGATTTCAGCAACCCGGCGCGCGTGCTTGCCCAGGCCGCGCTGGCTTCGCTGGGCGCCCGCATGTTGAGCGGGCAGCCTGTCGACACGCGCGCCGCCGCGGCCGCCTTCGAGCTGGTGACGCGCGCCCGACTGAGCCATGAGCGTCCGGATTTCGCCATCGCGTCGGTTCGCTGCGGCAATGACGATGTCAGCGTGCAGGAAGAGGTGGTGCTGACGCTGCCTTTCGGCAGCCTGCTCCGGTTCCGCAAGGAGATGACGGCGCCCCAGGCCAAGGTGCTGGTGGTGGCGCCGATGTCGGGGCACTTCGCCACGTTGCTGCGCAACACGGTGGCGACGCTCTTGCGCGACCACGACGTCTACATCACCGACTGGCACAGTGCCCGGGATGTGCCGTTGCAGGCCGGCGGCTTCGGCTATGACGATTATGTCGATGCGCTGATCCGCTTCATCGAGGAACTCGGATCCGAGACGCATGTGGTGGCGGTGTGCCAGCCTTGCGTCCAGGTCCTCACCGCGGCCGCGGTGATGGCGCAGTCAGGCCATCCCGGGCAGCCGCGCAGCATGACCTTGATGGCCGGGCCGGTCGACACGCGCGTCAACCCGACAACGGTCAACAGACTGGCGATGGAAAAACCGATCGACTGGTTCCGAGAAACCCTGATCGCCACCGTGCCGCGGCGCTACGTCGGGGCGGGCCGCGAGGTTTATCCCGGCTTCGTCCAGCTCGGCGCCTTCGTGGCGATGAACATGACCCGGCATGTCAACGCCCATATCGATCTCTTCACCTGCCTCGCCACCGGCGATCACGAGACGGCGGAGACGATCAAGACGTTCTACGACGAATATTTCGCCGTGCTCGATCTGCCGGCTGAGTTCTATCTGGAAACCGTGCAGTGGATCTTCCAGGAGGCGCGGCTGGCGGCGCGGACGCTGGATTATCGCGGCATGCGCGTCGATTGCGGAGCGATCCGCAAAACGGCGCTGCTGACGGTCGAGGGCGAGCGCGACGATATCTGCGCGCTCGGCCAGACATCGGCCGCACATGAACTCTGCAGCGGGCTGAAACCCTTCCGCAAGAAGCATCACATGCAGGCCGGCGTCGGCCATTACGGCGTGTTCTCAGGGCGCAAATGGGACGGTCAGGTCTACCCGATCGTCCGCAACATGA
>JBKBRD010000462.1:0-2721 GCA_046292405.1 Allobosea sp.
GTTGGAAGCGCGTGCCGGCCGGGCGCGTCCTGGCTGTCGAGGCCTCGACCGGCGTGTCCCGCTCGGAACTCCGCCCCGATCTTTATCCTCTCGACGCGCAGGCGCATGAGCCCTCCCGAATGAACGAGCAGCAGAGCCCCGAGATCGACGAGATCGACGAAGCGCGGGCCCGCGAATACGAGCTCATCGGCGCGCTGCTCTGGCGCGCCCCGACCGCCCAGACGCTGGACTTCCTGACGACGCTGCAGGGCGACGGCTCGCCGCTCGGCATGGCTCATCTCGCTCTGGCCGATATTGCCGCCGAGACGACGCCGGAAGCGGTGCGCGACGAATTCTTCGAGCTCTTCATCGGCGTCGGCCGCGGCGAGATCCTGCCCTACGGCTCGTTCTACCAGACCGGCTTCCTGCATGAGCGGCCGCTGGCGCTGGTGCGCGAGGACATGGGCAAGCTCGGCATCGCCCGCCAGGAGCGCGCCGGCGAGCCCGAAGACCACATCGCCATCCTCATGGACATCATGGCCAATCTGATCCGGGGCGAGTTCTCGGGCGAGGGCGTCGATGAGGCCGGCTTCTTCGCGCGCCATATCGAGCCCTGGGGCGAGCGGCTTTTCGCCGATCTCGAGATCGCCCGGGCCGCGAAATTCTACAAGGCGGTCGGCCGCATCGGCAGCCTGTTCCTGTCCATCGAGGCGGAGGCCGCGAGGCTGCCGTCATGACCATCAAATCCGTGACGCCCGACGCGAAGGAGACGACGATGTCGCAAGAAACAGGGAAGGCGGCGTTCGATCGCCGCAGCTTCTTCAAGGCGCTCGGCGCCGGCGCAGCGGTCGCCGCGGCGCCCGTCGCCGTGACCCCGGCCGCGGCCGTCGATCCCGGCAAGGAAGAAACCAAGTCGCGTTATCGGGAGACCGATCACGTCAAGAATTTCTATCGGGTCAACCGGTACTGAAAGGGTCGAAACCATGCTCATCAAGCGCAAATCGGCCGATGTTCAGCGCGGCAGGCTGCAGGCCGCCATGGCTGGCCTGTCCTCCGGCGTCATGGACCGCCGCACCTTCCTGCGCCGCTCCGGCCTGGTCGCGGGCGGCATAGCCGCCGCCGGCGCCATCCAGATCGGCTCGGTCCGCAAGGCGGAGGCCGCCGGCCTCGGCCCCGCGACCGGGACCAAGGTGGTCAAGAACATCTGCACCCATTGCTCCGTCGGCTGCACGGTCAAGGCCGAGGTCGCCAACGGCGTCTGGGTCGGCCAGGAGCCGGCCTGGGAAAGCCCGATCAACCGCGGCAGCCATTGCGCCAAGGGCGCCTCGGTGCGCGAGCTGGTCCATGGCGACCGCCGCATCAAATACCCGATGAAGCTGGTCGACGGGCAGTGGCAGCGCATCAGCTGGGATGTCGCGATCAACGAGATCGGCGACAAGATGATGGAGATCCGCCAGAAGTCCGGCGCCGACTCCGTCTATCTCCTCGGCTCGGCCAAGTTCTCCAACGAGGGCTCCTATCTGTTCCGCAAGTTCGCCGCCTTCTGGGGCACGAACAACGTCGACCATCAGGCCCGCATCTGCCACTCCACCACGGTCGCAGGTGTCGCGAACACCTGGGGCTACGGCGCGATGACGAATTCCTACAACGACATCCGCAACGCCAAGACCGTGCTCTTCATGGGCTCCAACGCGGCCGAGGCGCATCCGGTCTCGATGCAGCACATTCTCGAGGGCAAGGAGCAGCAGCGCGCCAACGTCATCGTCTTCGACCCGCGCCTGACCCGCACCGCCGCCCACGCCACCGATTACGTCCGCTTCCGCTCCGGCACCGATATCGCGGTGATCTGGGGCCTGATGTGGCACATCTTCAAGAATGGCTGGGAGGACAAGAACTTCATCGCCGCCCGCGTCCACGGCATGGAGGATGTCCGCAAGGAGGTCGAGAAATACGACCCCAAGACCGTCGAGGACATCACCGGCGTCCCCGAGGCGCAGATGAAGCGCGTCGCCGAGACCTTCGCGAAGGTCAAGCCCGCCACCTTCATCTGGTGCATGGGCGTGACCCAGCACTCGGTAGGCACCGCCAACGTCCGCGCCATCTGCAACCTGCTGCTCGCCACCGGCAATGTCGGCGGCATGGGCAACGGCGCCAACATCTTCCGCGGCCACTGCAACGTGCAGGGCGCGACCGACTTCGGCTTGGATATCTCGAACCTGCCTTGCTATTATGGGCTGGTCGAGGGCGCCTGGCGCCATTGGGCCCGCGTCTGGGACGTGCCTTACGACTATTTCGTCTCGCGCTTCGACGAGGTGCCGGCCAAGGGCGGCCGCCCGGCGCGCACGCGCAAGGCCAATATGGAGACCTCCGGCCACACCTCGACCCGCTGGTTCGACGCGGCCAATCTGCCGGCCGAGCAGGTCGACCAGAAGGACAATCTCAAGGCCATGTTCGTCATGGGCCATGGCGGCAACACCATCCCGCGCATGCCCGACGCCGTGAAGGGCCTTGAGAAGCTCGAGCTGCTGGTCGTCGCCGATCCGCATCCGACCAACTTCGTCTCGCTCGGCGGCCGCAAGAACGGCACCTATCTGCTGCCGATCGGCACGCAGTTCGAGTGCTCGGGCTCGCGCACCTGCTCCAACCGTTCGGTGCAGTGGGGCGAGAAGGTGGTCGAGCCGATCTTCGAGGCGGCCAACGACTACTGGGTGATGTACAAGATCGCCCAGAAGCTCGGCTTCG
>JBKBRD010000463.1:0-2696 GCA_046292405.1 Allobosea sp.
CGCGCGCTGACGCCGTCGTTCAGCACCCAGGCCTTGATCGGCAGAGGTCGCCAGCCTGCGTCATAGGACAGGGCGGCGATCGGCGCGCCCCAATGGTTGCTGCAGCCGGCAATCAGCAGCCCGGCCAGCGCTGCCGCGACGGCAAAGGTCCGCACAGCAAAACGGGAGCGCGAAGGCTCCCGTCTGCAGTCTCGTGCGGCTGGCGCAGGCGCGGGCACGGCAGGCGCGTTACTGCACCAGCCGCGGACCGGCCGGACCGGCCTTCTCGTTCTCGCCGAGAATGCCGAGGCGGCGCGCCACCTCGGTATAGGCCTCGATCAGCCCGCCCATGTCGCGGCGGAACCGGTCCTTGTCCATCTTGTCCTTCGACTTGATGTCCCAGAGCCGGCAGGAATCGGGGCTGATCTCGTCGGCGACGACGATGCGCATCATCTCGCCTTCCCAGAGCCGGCCGCATTCCATCTTGAAGTCGACGAGGCGGATGCCGGCGCCGAGGAACAGGCCGGAGAGGAAATCATTGACGCGGATGGCGAGCGCCATGATGTCGTCGATCTCCTGCGGCGTCGCCCAGCCAAAGGCGGTGATGTGCTCTTCCGAGACCATCGGGTCGTTCAGCGCGTCGTTCTTGTAATAGAACTCGATGATCGAGCGCGGCAGCTGCGTGCCTTCCTCGAGCCCGAGCCGCGTCGCCAGCGAGCCGGCGGCGACGTTGCGGACGACGACCTCGAGCGGAATGATCTCGACTTCGCGAATCAGCTGCTCGCGCATGTTCAGCCGGCGGATGAAATGCGTGGGCACGCCGATGTCGTTGAGATTAGAGAAGATGTGCTCGGAGATGCGGTTGTTGAGCACGCCCTTGCCGTCGATCACTTCATGCTTCTTCGCATTGAAGGCCGTCGCGTCGTCCTTGAAATGTTGGATCAGCGTACCCGGCTCCGGACCCTCATAGAGGACCTTCGCCTTGCCTTCGTAGATGCGACGGCGGCGATTCATGGGGATGTACCGTGGCTTGAGGAAATCCAAAGGTCGGCCTTTCTCTGGTCGCGGTTGCCCGCGGCGGGATCGGGGCCCCTGATCGGCCGAAACGCCGCTGGCTCGCATCGATTCCGGACCAACCGGAAGCAAACTAGCCCGCACCGTCGACCGGCTCAATGCGCCGCCGGCCGCCAAGGCCGACATTGCGCCCGCTATATGGGCCTTCTGCACCGCAAACGCAACAAATCCGCCGCCAGCGGCGCCGCGATCGGCTCTGGCTCTGCGGGCGGCGACATCCTATATGGCGGGCAGCGATGCTCCCGAGCCAGCCAGGCCCGCCCCCGAGAGAGGATAGTGACCGCATGACGACGTTCGACCAACGCAAGGACGCCTTCGAGAACCGGTTCGCCCATGATGAGGAGCTGCGCTTCAAGGCGACGGCGCGACGCAACAAGCTGCTCGGTCTGTGGGCGGCCGAAAAGCTCGGCAAGACCGGCGCCGACGCCGAAGCCTACGCCAAATCCGTGGTCGTGGCCGATTTCGAGGAGGCCGGCGACGAGGATGTGGTGCGCAAGCTGCGGACCGATTTCGCCGCCGCCGCGGTGACCGTCGACGAGGCGGACATGCGCCGGGTGATGACGGAGCTGCTGATCCGCGCCGCCGAAGAGGTCCAGGCCGGGCGCTGAGGCGCTTGCGCCCATAGTCCTGACGCAGACCGCGTCTGAAACGGGCGCATAGGCGCCCGTTTGCTTTTCCGGCGCGCTCCGGTTCAACGTGGAGGACCCCGTCGCTCAAGAGCGGGCCCTCTCCCGGATGAACGCGCCCATGCCCCAGACGCCCGCTACCCCCACGCCGATCGCCAAACCCACCGTCCTCGCTTCGCTCGCGGCGCGGCTGGCGCAGGGCGACGAGATCCTGTCCGCCTGGTGCGGCATCGCCGACCCCGTGATCAGCGGCATGCTGGCGCAGGAAGCTTTCGACGCCGTGACGCTCGACATGCAGCACGGGCCGATCACGCTCGGCGAGGTCATCCGCGCCATCCCGATGATCAATGCGGCGGGAAAGCCGGCCTTGGCGCGCACGCCTGTCGGCGAATTCCAGAACGTCTCGAAGCTCTTCGATTCCGGCGTGTCGGGCGTCATCGCGCCGATGATCAACACCATGGCCGACGCCCGCGCCTTCGCGGCCTCGGCCAAGTATCCGCCGATGGGCGAGCGCAGCTGGGGCAGCTATGGCGGCCTGAGCGCGTCGGGCCTGGACCAGAACAGCTATCTTCTGCAGGCCAACGGTTTCTCCATGACCTTCGCGATGATCGAGACCCGCGAGGCGATGGCGATCCTCGACGATATCCTGGCGCTGCCCGGCATCGACGCGGTGTTCGTCGGTCCGTCCGACCTGTCGATCGCGCTGTCGGGCGGCAAGCGGGTCGACGCCACCGCGCCCGAGGTCGATGACGCGATCGGCCATATCGTGGCGCGGGCCTCGGCGGTGAACAAGCCGATGGCGGTCTATGCGCAATCGCCGGAAAGAGCCCGCGATTTCTACCGGCTGGGGGCGAAGATGGTGACGCTGATGAGCGACACGGTGATGCTGCGCAGCGGCGCGCAGGCCGCGATCCGCAGCGTCAGGGGCTGACCACGCCCTCGCGCGCCTTCAGCACGGCGTAATCGGCCCAGAGCAGGCGGGCGGGGGCCCCGCGCCCGGGCCCCCCCGCCGCCCCC
>JBKBRD010000464.1:0-2693 GCA_046292405.1 Allobosea sp.
GGGCAGGCCATGGCCGTGACCCTGTTCGGTCTCACCGCCGATGGCCGGGTGCCGGCGCTGCTGAACTTCACCGCAGGGGCCAAGAACCTGCGGTCCGCCGCAGAGCTCGCGCAGTTGAACTGCATCGTCACCTCGCGGCGCTTCATCGATCAGGCCAAGCTGGACGACGAGGTCGCGGCGCTCGCCGAAAACGGCCGCAAGATCCTCTATCTCGAAGATATCCGCCGCGAGATCACCAGCCTCGACAAGGCGTTGGGGGCGTTGGCCAGCCTGGCGCCGGGGCTGGCGCAGCGCCGCCATCAGGCCCGGCCCGACGACGCGGCCGTGGTGCTCTTTACCTCGGGCACCGAAGGCAAGCCGAAGGGCGTCGTGCTCAGCCACGCCAATCTGGTCTCGAACGCGCGGCAGATTTTCGCGCTGGCCGACGGGTTCCTGTCCGAGCGCGACATCGTCATGAACCCGCTGCCGGCCTTCCATTCCTTCGGGCTGACGGCGGGGCTGTTGATGCCGCTGCTGCATGGCATGAAGGTGGTGCTGTATCCGAGCCCGCTGCACTACAAGCAGGTGCCGAAACTGATCGGCGAGATGGGCGCGACCTTTCTGTTCGCCACCGACACCTTCCTGCAGGGCTATGCCCGCGCCGCCGATCCGGACGATCTGAAAAGCGTGCGCTACGTCGTGGCCGGGGCCGAGCGCGTCAAGGCGGAGACCCGCCGGATGTGGGAGCCCTATGGCACCACCATCCTCGAAGGCTATGGCTGCACCGAATGCTCGCCCGTGCTCGCCTGCAATACGCCGGTCGCAATGCGCGACGGCAGCGTCGGGCGGCTGCTGCCGGGCATCGAGGCCCGGCTCGAACCGGTGGAGGGGATCACCGAGGGCGGCAAGCTCTGCGTTCGCGGTCCCAATGTCATGGCGGGCTATCTCAGCGCCGACAGGCCCGGCCAGATCGTGCCGCCGGAGGGCGGCTGGCACGACACCGGGGATATCGTCGCGATCGAGGATGGCTACATCACGATCAAGGGCCGGGCCAAGCGCTTCGCCAAGCTCGGCGGCGAGATGGTTTCGCTGGCGGCGGTCGAGTCGATGGTCGCCGGGCTCTGGCCGGCGCATAACCACGTCGTCGTCGCGCTTCCCGATGCGCGCAAGGGCGAGCAGCTGGTGCTGGTGACCGAGAAGCCGGACGCCGATCGCAGCGCCCTGCATCAGGAGGCGAAGGCGCAGGGCTTTCCGGAGCTGTGGCTGCCGCGGGCGCTGCTGGTGACGGGCTCGATTCCGGTGCTGGGCAATGGCAAGATCGACTACGGAGCGACGCGCGAACTCGCGTCCTCCCGTCGTTCGCTGCTTTGAGGCCATAATCATGGTCCATCTGCGCGCCATGATCGTCCTGCCAGCCGTCACCGTGATTCTCCGCCTCGCCGTTCTGGCGCCAGTCCTGCCGCTGGTGACGCCGCACAGCGCCGCCGCCCAGAGCGCCGGGCCGGTCTATGAGCGGCGCGACGAATGCGTCGAGGCCGGGCTGCTCAGCGCCGAGCAGTGCGAATTCGCTTATCGCAACGCCCGCGCCGAATATGAGCAGAGGGCTCCGCGCTATGCGACGCGCGCCCAATGCGAACGGGTCCATACGCGCTGCGGCGCCCAGGCGGTGACGACGGGCGGCTGGGAGAGTCTCGGCCGGGGGGGCGCCACCTATCTGCCGCGCTTCAGCGGCGTCCGGATCGTGGGGACGGGCCCCGCGCGCAGCGCCTTGCCCGTGCTCGACGGCGCCGGGCGCGTCGCCTTTGCCGGCCGCCCGGTGACAGAGCTTCAGGACAAGGTCGCCGGGCGCGCAGGCGTGATCGGCGTCGCTTCGCGCGGGCGTCGCGGCCATGATCCGCAAAGCAGCGGACCCTATGTCAAGCGCGGCGACCGCGACGACACCGTGCCCGTGCCGATGGAGCAGAAGCGCATCGGCGCCGACGCCGCGCCGGGCCTCTATGTCGATCCCGACGGCGTCGAATGGTACAAGCCGGCCCGCCGACGCTGATCCGGCGGCTCTCTCGTCATCGCCTCCGGCGATCATCCCAAAAATGGTTCGATCGCCCCAGCCCGATTCCGGGCCGGCTTCCGTTGGACGCAGGCGACCGGCGTGGTCACGATCGAGCAATGGCTGCGCAGCGCGCCGAGGCGGCCCATCCCCTGCCGGGCCGGGCGCCGTCGGCCGGCGGCTATGGGCGCGCGGCGACGGCGGGCTGCGCTATGCGCAGGGCGCGCAGGCGGCCGATCTCATGCTGACCGCCTCCAGCCAGGCGGCGCAGTCGCGCTATCTGCTCTCGGCCAGCTAGCGCCTGATGGTCTGACATGCCGCTCAGGCTTGCGTCCGGACGGCTCGCCCGCTACCGCTGGCACCTGAGCGGACGTGGCGAAACTGGTAGACGCAAGAGACTTAAAATCTCTCAGCCGCAAGGCTATGCGGGTTCGATCCCCGCCGTCCGCACCAGCGCTCACATCCGTCTGAACGCCACGCTCAGATTATTCGCCGGCATCTCCGTCACTTCGGCCGCGCCGAATCCCGCCTCGCGCGCCAGCGCCGCCACTGCTTCCAGCTCGCGCAGGCCCCAGTCCGGGTTGCGGCGGCGCAGTTCGGCGTCGAAGGCGGCGTTGCCCGGTTCGAGCGCGCGATCGGCGCGGCGGAACGGGCCATAGAGGTAAAG
>JBKBRD010000465.1:0-2682 GCA_046292405.1 Allobosea sp.
CAGCCGGCGCGAGGTGCTGGCCGGCGCCGCCGCCAGCCTGGCCCTGGTCGCGCTGCCGCGCGCGGCGGCCGCGGCCGCGCCGCTCTCCGAGCATGTCCTGCGCCTGACCGAAGGCGCGACGCCCGCGCGTGGGCGCATCACGCTCGACATCCCGGCGCTGGTCGAGAACGGCAACTCGGTCGATACGCGCATCCGCGTCGAGAGCCCGATGACGGAGCAGGACCATGTCCGCTGGATCCATCTGATCGCCGAGAAGAATCCATTCCCGGACATGGCGCGCTTTCATCTCGGCCCGCGCGCCGGACGGGCGGAGGTGGCGACGACCCTGCGGCTGGCCCAGTCCCAGAGCGTGACGGCGGTGGCCGCGCTCAGCTCCGGCGGTTTCGTCATGGCGGAGGCGAATATCGTGGTGACGCTGAGCGCCTGCATCGACGGAGGCTGAAATGGCAATCCCTTTCAACGCCCGCATCAGCATGCCGGCCGAGGCGAAGGCCGGCGAGATCGTCGAGATCCGCGTGCTGGCGCGCCATCCGATGGATCGCGGCGGCCAGTCCGACGGCAAGGGCGGCACGGTGCCGCGCAAGATCCTGAACCGGCTGACGGCAACCTATGCCGGCGAAGAGATCTTTCGCTTCGACATGCACACCGGCGTCTCGGCCAACCCCTTCGTCTCCTTCACCACGCGGGCGGTGGCCAGCGGCGACATCGTCTTCGTATGGCGCGAAGATGGCGGCGCGACCTTCACGCGCACGGCAAAGCTGACCGTGACGTGAGACGGGCGCTGCCGATCCTGATGGCGCTGTGGGGCCTGGGCCTGGCCGGGGCTTCTGCCGAGATCACGTCCGGAAGCAGCTTTCTCTCGCCGGACATGGCGCGCCAGCAGGCCGACGAGACGCGCAACCCCGCCTTCTTCTGGGTGGAGCAGGGGCAGGAGCTGTTCAGCCGCAAGCCGGAGAGCGGTCAAGCCTGCATCGGTTGCCACGTCGCGCCGCAGCAGAGCCTGCGCGGCGCGGCGACGCGCTATCCGCGGGTCGTCGCGGGGCGGCTGATCAATCTCGAAGGGCGGATCGAGCAATGCAGGGTGGAGCGGCAGGGCCAGCCGGCTTTCGGCTATGAGAGCGCCGAATTGCTGGGGCTCACCGCCTATGTCGCGGGGCTGTCGCGCGGGATGCCGATGAATGTCGAAACCGACGGGCCGGCCGAGCCGTTTTTTGCGGCGGGCAAGGCGTTCTTCGAGCGCAGGCAGGGCCAGCTCAACCTCTCCTGCCAACACTGCCATGACGGGTTGGTCGGCCAGAAGCTGCGCGGCGATACGATCAGCCATGGCGCGGGAACCGGCTACCCCGCCTACAGGCTGGAATGGAACAGCGTCGGTTCGCTGCATCGCCGGCTGCGGGCCTGTTCGCTCGGCGTCAGGGCGACGCAGTTCGAGGCCGGCGGGCCGGAATATCTGGCGCTCGAGCTCTATCTCGCCGGGCGGGCGAAGGGGCTGCCGGTCGAGACCCCCGCGCTCAGGCGTTAGAGCGGCTTCCGATCTGGCTGAGTCAGATCGGCCGCGCTATCTCTTTGTTCGGTCGCATCATTTCGTCCATCAACCGGTCTCCGCTTGATGGGATGACGCTTTAGCGTTCAAGCTTTGCCTTTGCCCTTCGGCGCGGCGCGGTTGTGATAGGTGGCGTTGCCCAGCCCGGTGCCGATCGTCAGCACGGCCCAATCGCTGACATCTTGCATGAACGGCATTTCGCTCAGGCCCTGGATCACGGCGTCATTGTGCATCACGACATGGGTCTCGTGTCCGCCGATCTCCGGCTGCATCGCGCGGATGCTCTCGACCAGGTTGAAGCGGCTGCTCTCCCAATTGCCCGGCAGATTCTGCGCGCCGCGGTCGATCGAGCCGTCGGCGCTGATCAGCCCGGGGCAGCCGACGCCGATGAAGGGCGCGATGCGCAACCCCTCTTTCTCGCCGAGCTTGATCTGCTTCTGCAGCATCTTGCCCAAGCGCTTGATCGTCTCCTCGCGGCTCGGGCTGTCATCGGCATGGCGCCATAGCTCGGTGTGGGCGACGCGCGCCTTGCTGAGATCGCTTGCCTTGTCCTGGCGCAGCTCGACGATGCCGACGCGGATGTTGGATCCGCCGATATCGACGGCGACGAGGCTGTCGAAGCCCTCGAAGATCCATTTCGGCGCGAGATGCGCGCTGCCGAGCAGGCCGGCCTCGTCGGGATGGTTGCGGATCAGCTTGAGCTCGAGCTTGTGACCCTCGGTCTGGAGGATGACGCCGGCGCGACCGATGGCGAGTTCGCCGACGCGCCCCTCGCGAAAGCCGCCGCCGACGACGATGCGCTCGACGCTGGCCCAGGATTTGAGTTTGGCGAAGCGCCTGACGACGAAAGCCAGCGATTGGGCGAAGCCTTCGATGGCGCTGAGCACGAGCCCCGCCTCATGGGGGTCGCCATCGGCCAGCAGCGCCTCGAGCTGCTTCTTGCTGATGTCGGCGCTCTTGCCCTCCAGCGGGTCCTCGCCGGCCTTGCGCAGATCGCGCCTGAGCGCGTCGAGATGCGCGACGAAGGCGCTGCGGCTGGCCTTGTCGCCGACGAAGCCGTCTTCGTCCCTGACTTCGAGATTATAGCCGGCGAGCACCACCGACGGCAGTTCCGCCGCGCCATGGGGGCCGAGCGGTTC
>JBKBRD010000466.1:0-2679 GCA_046292405.1 Allobosea sp.
GAACATCGCCTTGCGATGCTCGACAGAGCGGTTGAAACGACGACCGCGAAAACCGTGACGCATTTTGGCTCTCCATTGATTTTACGGCCGCCGTGCCACGGTACGGCCGTTGGGTTTGATAGGGGAATAGCGAGTGGCGAATAGCGAGTGGAGTTGAACTCCATTCGCCACTCGCCACTCGCCGTCTCAGTAATGCTCCTCGAAGCGCTTCGCGAGCTCTTCGATGTTCTCCGGCGGCCAGCCGGTCACGTCCATGCCGAGGTGGAGGCCCATGGTGGCGAGCACTTCCTTGATCTCGTTCAGCGACTTGCGGCCGAAATTCGGGGTGCGCAGCATCTCGCCCTCCGACTTCTGGATGAGGTCGCCGATATAGACGATGTTGTCGTTCTTCAGGCAGTTCGCCGAACGCACCGAAAGCTCGAGCTCGTCGACCTTCTTGAGCAGCGCCGGGTTGAAAGGCAGCTGCGGCGCAGTCGAGACGGCCTCTTCCTTGCGCGGCTCCTCGAAGGTGATGAATACGGCGAGCTGGTCCTGCAGGATGCGGGCGGCGAGCGCCAGCGCGTCCTCGGGCGAAACCGAACCGTTGGTCTCGATCTGCATGGTCAGCATGTCGCGGTCGAGATTCTGGCCCTCGCGGGTGTTCTCGACGCGGTAGGACACCTTCTTGACCGGCGAATACAGGCTGTCGACCGGGATCAGGCCGATCGGCGCGTCTTCCGGACGGTTCTGCTCGGAGGGGACATAGCCCTTGCCGGTGTTGACGGTGAATTCCATGCGGATCTCGGCGCCCTCGTCCAGCGTGCAGAGCACGAGGTCGGGGTTCAGGATCGACACGTCGCCGATGGTGTTGATGTCGCCGGCGGTGACGGCGCCCGGACCGGTCTTGCGCAGGGTCATGCGCTTGGGACCCTCGCCCTGCATCTTCACGGCGATCGCCTTGATGTTCAGGACGATGTCGGTGACATCCTCGCGAACGCCGGGGATCGAGGAGAATTCATGCAGCACGCCGTCGATCTGCACGGCGGTGACGGCGGCGCCCTGCAGCGAAGAGAGCAGCACGCGACGCAGCGCGTTGCCGAGCGTCATGCCGAAGCCACGCTCCAGCGGACGCGCGATGACGGTTGCCTGACGCTTCGGGTCGTCTCCGACCTTGACCTCGAGCTTGTTGGGCTTGGACAAATCCTGCCAATTCTTGCTGATCACGACCGCACTCCTGGTGCTTGAATTCAATGGCGGCGGCGGGCCGCCCCGGACAGGCGCCCACCGGTGCGGGCGCCTCGAGAGGGATCAGGCGTCAGACGCGACGGCGCTTGCGCGGCCGGCAACCATTGTGCGGGATCGGCGTCACGTCGCGGATCGAGGTCACGGTGAAACCGGCGGCCTGGAGGGCGCGAAGAGCCGATTCACGTCCCGAACCCGGGCCAGTGACTTCCACTTCCAGCGTGCGCATGCCGTGCTCGGCAGCCTTGCGGGCGGCGTCCTCGGCGGCGACCTGGGCGGCGTAGGGGGTCGATTTGCGCGAACCCTTGAAGCCCATCGTGCCGGCCGACGACCACGAGATCGTGTTGCCCTGCGCGTCGGTGATGGTGATCATGGTGTTGTTGAACGAGGCGTTCACATGGGCGACGCCGGAGACGATGTTCTTGCGTTCGCGACGACGGACGCGTTGGGCTTCCTTGGCCATGGTCTTTCAATCCTTCAGGCGCGCCCGTGATGCCAGGCGCTGGGGAGAGTGTAGAAAAGCAGCGAGTGGCGAATGGCGAATGGACGAACCTCCCGCCACTCGCAATTCGCCACTCGACTCGAATTACTTCTTCTTGCCGGCGATCGGCTTCGACTTGCCCTTGCGGGTGCGCGCATTGGTGTGCGTGCGCTGGCCGCGGACCGGAAGCGAACGGCGATGGCGCAGGCCGCGATAGCAGCCGAGATCCATCAGGCGCTTGATGTTCATCGAGACTTCGCGGCGCAGATCGCCCTCGACCAGGTAGTCGCGGTCGATGGTCTCGCGGATCTGCAGGACTTCGGCGTCGGTCAGCTGGTTGACGCGGCGCTCATCGGCGATGCCGACCTTCTCGCAGATTTCCTTGGCCTTCTGGGCGCCGATGCCGTGGATATACTGCAAGCCGATGACGACGCGCTTGCCGGTGGGAATGTTGACGCCTGCGATACGAGCCATACTCTCGTCTCCATGTCGGCCGATACGCGCTGGGGCGAACGGCGGTGAAAGATGCCCCGCGCCGGTGGAGGCCGGCCTCTGCGGAACGTTGAGTCGCTTCCATACGAGAATGCGACGCCGTGCCTTCTCGCGAAGGTATCGGCATCGCTGCATGAAACCGGATGCGCGGTCGTTAGTGCGTTGGTCGCCGCTTGTCAACCGAGTCGCGGGCGTTGAACCTCACACGGGCATGATCCGATTTCAGACCGGGGCGCCGGCCGCTCGCGACGGGCGATAGGCTGCGGCGCGGCCGGCACACTTGCTCACGCCGAGGTGTAAGCCTATGCTCAGGCCTATGGCATCTGGACGGAGGGAAGCGCCGTGACCGCCACTCGACACGCACGGCTGTTTCGCAACGGCCGCAACCAGGCCATCAGAATTCCCGTCGAGTTCGAACTTCCGGGCGAGGAGGCGCTGATCCACCGGGAGGGTCATCGCTTGATCATCGAGCCTGTCGCCAAGCT
>JBKBRD010000467.1:0-2662 GCA_046292405.1 Allobosea sp.
TCGCAACGTGCTGATCTACTTCGACGTCGAAACCAAGGCCCAGGTGATGGCGGAGCTGGCGCAGCGCTTGACGCCGGATGGCGCTTTCATTCTCGGAGCGGCCGAAACCGTGATCGGCATCACCACCAGCATCGCTCCCGACAAGGAGCATCGCGGCCTCTATCGGCTGCGAGGCTCGCGCCGCGCCACGACGGCCGCCGGCCTGCCCTTTCAGCCCTCCCGGACATTGGCCGCGCTCGGCTGAGCGCTCCGCATCGCTGCGGAACCGCCTGGCATGCCGGGACCGCGCCATAGCGAAGGGCGCCAAAAAGCATGAACGCGGAATGGGGTCGGGACGCGCGTCGGCCGAGCGCCATGCCCGGACCAGAACCGGATTGACGGGTCGCGCCCCGCAATCACGGCTCGCGCCCAGCCCAGAGACAAACAAAAACCCCGCCTCGCGGCGGGGTCCCCGTCAGCCTGCCGTGTACATCCGACGGTCAGGCTCGATTCTGTTTAGCGCCGTCGCATGACAGCGACATGACGCGGGCCGCCTCAGGCGGGAATGCGCTCGTCCATCTCGCTCGGCTCGCGCAGCACATAGCCGCGGCCCCAGACGGTCTCGATGTAATTCTTGCCGTCGGACGCGTTCGCCAGCTTTTTGCGCAGCTTGCAGATGAACACGTCGATGATCTTGAGCTCGGGCTCGTCCATGCCGCCATAAAGGTGGTTCAGGAACATTTCCTTGGTGAGCGTCGTGCCCTTGCGGAGCGAAAGCAGCTCCAGCATCTGGTATTCCTTGCCCGTCAGGTGCACGCGGGCGGCATCGACCTCGACGGTCTTGGTGTCGAGATTGACGACCAGATCCCCGGTGGTGATGACCGACTGGGCATGGCCCTTCGAGCGACGCACGATGGCGTGGATGCGCGCGACCAGCTCGTCCTTGTGGAACGGCTTGGTCAGGTAGTCGTCGGCGCCGAAGCCCAGACCCTTGACCTTGTCCTCGATGCCGGCAAGCCCGGAGAGGATCAGGATCGGCGTCTTGACCTTGGCGACGCGCAAAGACCGCAGAACCTCGTATCCCGACATGTCGGGCAGGTTCAGATCGAGCAGGATGATGTCATAATCGTAGAGCTTGCCGAGATCGACGCCTTCCTCACCGAGATCGGTGGTGTAGACGTTGAAGCTTTCCGATTTGAGCATGAGCTCGATGCTTTGAGCGGTTGCGCTATCGTCTTCGATCAGCAGAACCCGCATGTCACGTCCCCAATTTCGCCCCGAGGCAAACAATCCGCGCTTATCGTCCGAACCCCCGCGGCCCTGGACGACGACGTGCTTGCCCGATGAAACGCCACGCGACACGCTACGATGAACTGGTTAACAAACCGTGATTCCCGAGCGCAAGCGCTTCGTGGGAGAAAGTGAACGATCCTTGTCGAGGTGAGTCGAATTTGACACGGATCTGTAGAGCTCTCGCCCGCGAAATCGCCTTTCGCGGAGCCTGCGGTGCGCAACAGGGTGCAAATCACCCTGCATCGCGTCGCAGCCTCAATCCGTAGTGTTAATCACACAGGTAAACGAAAGGTTGACGAGCGCCTTATGAACAGCCTCCCGCGCCCCTCCGACCGGCTCACAACCCTGGCCTCGCGCATCGCCGAACTCGATGGCGTGACCGTTTATGGTCGCGTAACGGCAGTTCGGGGGCTTTTGGTCGAGGTTTCCGGCCCGATCGGGGCGATGAGCCTGGGCGGTCGCGTGCTGATAGAAATTGCGGCGGAAACGCGCGTTCCCTGTGAAGTGATCGGATTTTCCGGCGACAAGGCGCTGGTCATGCCCTTCGGCGGGCTCGACGGCGTGCGCCGCGGCTGCCCGGCTTACGTCGACAAGTCCCAGCCGGGGCTGAAACCGTCGAACGCCTGGCTCGGCCGCGTGGTCGATGCGCTCGGCCGCCCGGTCGATGGCGGGCCGCCCTTGCCCGAGGGCGAGCGGCTCTACGCATTTCGCAACGATCCGCCCGCTGCCCATGCGCGCCGCCGCGTCGGTCCGCCGCTCGATCTCGGCGTGCGCGCCCTCAATGCCTTCCTGACCTGCTGCATCGGCCAGCGCATGGGCATCTTCGCAGGCTCGGGCGTCGGCAAATCCGTGCTGCTGTCGATGCTGGCGCGCTATGCCCGCTCCGACGTCAACGTCATCGGGCTGGTCGGCGAGCGCGGCCGCGAGGTGCAGGAATTCCTCCAGGACGACCTCGGCCCCGAGGGCCTGGCCCGCTCCGTCGTCGTGGTCGCGACCTCCGACGAGCCGGCGCTGATGCGCAAGCAGGCGGCGCTGACGACGCTGACCATCGCCGAGTATTTCCGCGACCAGGACCGGCAGGTGATGTGCCTGATGGATTCGGTGACGCGTTTCGCCATGGCCATGCGCGAGATCGGCCTCGCCGCCGGCGAGCCGCCGACGACCAAGGGCTACACCCCGACCGTCTTCGCCGAGCTGCCGCGGTTGCTGGAGCGCGCCGGTCCCGGCATCAGCGCCGGCGCCATCACCGGCCTGTTCACCGTGCTGGTCGATGGCGGCGACCATGACGAGCCGGTGGCGGATGCGGTGCGCGGCATTCTCGACGGGCATATCGTGATGGAACGCTCGATCGCCGAACGCGGCCGCTACCCGGCCGTCAACATCCTGAAGT
>JBKBRD010000468.1:0-2658 GCA_046292405.1 Allobosea sp.
CTCCACCGTGCAGATCGGCATCACGCTGGTCGGGGTTCTCTCCGGCGCCTTCTCCGGCGCGACGCTGGGCGCGCGCCTGTCGAACTGGCTGTCGGAACAGGGCTTCACGCAGGGCGTGGCGGATGGCTTCGGCGTCGGCCTCGTCGTGGTGGCGATCACCTATCTTTCGCTGATCATCGGCGAACTCGTGCCCAAGCAGATCGCGCTGCGCGATCCCGAGCGGGTCGCGGCCCGCGTCGCGCCGGCCATGCTGCTGATCGCCAAGGTCGGCGCGCCGCTGGTCTTCCTGCTCGACATTTCCGGCAAGGCCGTGCTGGCGCTGCTGGGCCAGAGGGGCGAGCCGGAAGAAAAGGTGACCGAGGAGGAGGTGCGCACCATCATCGCCGAGGCGGAGACGGCCGGCGTGCTGGAGCGCGACGAGCGCGAGATGATCTCGGGCGTGATGCGCCTGGCCGACCGCTCGGCGCGGGCGTTGATGACGCCGCGGCGCGAGGTCGAGGTGATCGATCTCACCGACAGCGCCGACGAAATCCGCAGCCAGCTGCGCGCCACCCGCCGCTCGCGTCTGCCGGTGCAGGATGGCGAGCCGGATTCGGTGATCGGCGTCGTCGTCGTCAAGGATCTGATCGACCTTCTGTCCGATGGCGAGACGCATGACATCAGGGCGCTGGTCGACGAGGCGCCGGTGGTGATGGACACCGCCAACGCCCTGCGCATCCTGCGCGACATTCGCGCCTCGCGCGTGCATATGGCGCTGGTCTTCGACGAGTACGGCCATTTCGAGGGCATCATCACGCCCGGCGACGTGCTCGAGGCGATCATCGGCGCTTTCCAGGAGGAAGAGGAGAGCGAGCCGCCGATCGTCACCCGCGCCGATGGCTCCTGGCTCGTGGCCGGCTGGATGCAGGTCGACGAATTCTCGCACGAGCTCGGCATCCACATCCCCAAGGACGCGGATTACCAGACCGTCGCCGGCTTCATCCTGGCCGAGATGAACCATCTTCCCAATGTCGGCGAGTTCTTCGAGAAGGGCCATTGGCGCTTCGAGGTGGTCGATCTCGACGGCCGTCGCATCGACAAGGTGCTGGTCAGCCGCATCGATTGAGCGCCTGCCAGGGCGTCGCACCAGGCCGGAACAGCGCGGATCGCCATGACCCATCCAGAGCCCTCCCGCCCTCCGGTCCCGAAACTGCCGAGCCTGGCGGAAGCGACGCGCGTCTGGCTGAAGATCGGCCTGCTCAGCTTCGGCGGGCCGGCGGGTCAGATCGCGCTGATGCACAAGGAGCTGGTCGAGGACCGGCGCTGGATCGGCGAACAGCGTTTTCTGCACGCGCTGAACTATTGCATGTTGCTGCCCGGACCAGAGGCGCAGCAACTCGCCGTCTATATCGGCTGGCTGATGCACCGCACGCTGGGCGGGTTGATCGCCGGGCTGCTCTTCATCCTGCCCGGCGCGCTGGTGATGCTGGGGCTGAGCACGCTTTATGTGCTGTACCGTCAGGCGCCGCTGGTCGACGGGCTGTTCTTCGGCGTCAAGGCGGCGGTGCTCGCGGTCGTCATCGAGGCGGGGATCAGGATCAGCCGCCGGGCGCTGCGGAACCGCGCGATGGTGATTGTGGCTGTGGCCGCCTTCGTCGCGATCTATCTGCTGCGGCTGCCGTTTCCGCTGATCATCCTCGGTGCGGGGCTGATCGGCTGGCTGGGGCATCGCTGGCGGCCGGATCTGTTCGCCGGCGCGGGCGGCCATAGCGCGTCGGGGGCCGATAGCGAGGGGCTGGTCGACCGGATCCTGGCGCGCGGCGAGGCGGATCATACCCGCCCCTCGGCCGGGCGGGCGCTGAGCACCGCGGCGCTCTGGCTGCCGCTCTGGCTCGGGCCGCTGCTGGCGCTCGTGCTGATCACCGGGACAGGCAGCGTCTGGTCGCAGATCGGCGGTTTCTTCAGCCTGATGGCGGTGGTGACCTTCGGCGGGGCCTATGCGGTGCTGGCCTATGTCGCGCAGGCCGCGGTGCAGACCTATGGCTGGCTCGGAGCCGGCGAGATGCTGGATGGGTTGGGCCTGGCCGAGACGACGCCGGGACCGCTGATCCTGGTGCTGCAATTCGTCGGCTTCCTGGCCGGATTCCGTGCGCCGGGCGCGCTGCCGCCGTTGCTCGCCGGCACGCTGGGCGCCGCCTTGACGCTATGGGCGACCTTCGCGCCCTGCTTTTTTTGGATCTTTCTGGGCGCGCCCTATGTCGAGGCGCTGCGCGGCAACCGCGGCTTGTCGGCGGCGCTGGGCGCGATCACCGCCGCCGTCGTCGGCGTGATCATGAACCTCGCCCTCTGGTTCGGGCTGCATGTGCTGTTCCGCGAGGTGCGCCCCGCGCCGATCCTCGGCTTTGCGCCGGATTGGCCCGTGCTGGCCTCGCTCGACTGGCGGGCGGCGCTGCTCTCGGGGTTCGCCATGCTGGCGATGCTGCGTTTCAAGCTGGGGATGGTGAAGACGCTGCTGGTCTGCGCGTTCGCGGGGCTGGCGCTGACAAAACTGACGGGCTGAACCTCAGCGCCGCGGCGGCTCGCTCTGCTCGATGATGCGGTATTCGACATCGACGATTTCGCGCGGGTCCGCCGCGCTCGCGTCAGGGAACGGCTTGCCGGGCTGGAAGCCGGCCTGTT
>JBKBRD010000469.1:0-2651 GCA_046292405.1 Allobosea sp.
GAAGAACGTCAATCCGGAGGCCGATGTCTCGGTGAAGCTGGTCTCCGAGCTCGGCGTCGGCACGGTTGCGGCCGGCGTCGCCAAGGCGCGCGCCGACCACATCACCATCTCCGGCTATGAGGGCGGCACCGGCGCTTCGCCGCTGACCTCGATCAAGCATGCGGGCTCGCCCTGGGAGATCGGCCTGGCCGAAACCCACCAGATCCTGGTGATGAACAAGCTGCGCGGGCGCATCGCGCTGCAGGTCGATGGCGGGCTGCGCACCGGCCGCGACATCGTCATAGGCGCGCTGCTGGGGGCCGACGAGTTCGGCTTCGCCACCGCGCCGCTGATCGCGGCCGGCTGCATCATGATGCGCAAGTGCCATCTCAACACCTGCCCGGTCGGCGTCGCGACGCAGGATCCGGTGCTGCGCAAGCGCTTCAAGGGCACGCCCGAGCACGTCATCAACTTCTTCTTCTTCCTGGCCGAGGATGTGCGCGAGATCATGGCGAGCCTCGGCATTGCCAATTTCGACGATCTCGTCGGCCGCTCCGACTGGCTCGACAAGAACCAGGCGATCAACCACTGGAAGGCGAAGGGGCTCGATTTCTCGCGCATCTTCCACAAGCCGGATGTCGAGGGCGATGTCGCCATCCGCCATGTCGAGCGCCAGCAGCACCCGATCGAGACCGTGCTCGACCGCACGCTGATCGCCAAATCGCAGGCTGCGCTCGAGAGCGGCGAGCCGGTGGTGATCGAGAGCGAGATCCGAAATGTCGACCGCTCGACGGGCGCCATGCTGTCGGGCCAGGTCGCCAAGCGCTACGGCTATGCCGGGCTGGCGCAGGACACCATCCAGGTGAAGCTGACCGGCACCGCCGGGCAAAGCTTCGGCGCCTGGGTCACCAATGGCGTGACGCTGGAGCTGACCGGGCAGGCCAACGATTATGTCGGCAAGGGCCTGTCGGGCGGCAAGCTGATCATCAAGCCCGCCGAGGACGCCAGGACCCTGGCCGAACAGTCGATCATCGTCGGCAACACCGTGCTCTACGGCGCGATCTCCGGGGAGTGCTATTTCCGCGGCGTCGCCGGCGAGCGCTTCGCGGTGCGCAATTCCGGCGCGATCGCGGTGGTCGAGGGCACGGGCGACCATGGTTGCGAATACATGACCGGCGGCGTCGTCGTCGTGCTCGGCCAGACCGGGCGGAATTTCGCGGCCGGCATGTCGGGCGGCGTCG
The DNA here is from genome assembly GCA_046292405.1 of Allobosea sp. Taxonomy (GTDB): domain Bacteria; phylum Pseudomonadota; class Alphaproteobacteria; order Rhizobiales; family Beijerinckiaceae; genus Allobosea. Next base: position 1,221 of record JBKBRD010000469.1, read on the forward strand.
CCTATGTGCTCGACGAGGACAAGAGCTTCGCCAAGCGCTGCAACCTGTCCATGGTCGATCTCGAGCCGGTGATCGAGGAGGAGGAGCTGATGCAGCGCATCCACCATCACGGCGGCGATCTCGAATTCAAGGGCCGCATCGACGTGATGGCCAACATGTCGGGCTATGACGCCGAGCGGCTGCACCAGCTGATCAGCGACCATCTGCGCTACACCGGCTCGACCCGGGCCAGGGATATTCTCGCGAACTGGGCGGAGTTCCTGCCCAAATTCGTCAAGGTGATGCCGGTCGAATATCGGCGGGCGCTACAGGAAATCGAGCGGGCGCAGGCCGGCATGTCGGTCGCGGCGGAGTGAGATCATGGGCAAGGTAACTGGCTTTCTCGAGATCGACCGGCGCGACCGGAAGTATCTTCCCGCATCGGACCGGATCAGGAACTACAAGGAGTTCGTGATCCCGCTCGGCCCGGAGGCGACGCGCGACCAGGCGGCGCGCTGCATGAATTGCGGCATCCCCTATTGTCACAATGGCTGTCCGGTGAACAACCAGATCCCGGACTGGAACGACCTCGTCTACAATGACAAATGGCGCGAGGCGCTGGGCAACCTGCACTCGACCAACAACTTCCCGGAGTTCACCGGTCGGGTCTGCCCGGCCCCGTGCGAGGCCTCCTGCACGCTGAACCTCGAGGACACGCCGGTCACCATCAAGTCGATCGAATGCGCCATCGTCGATCGCGGCTGGGCCGAGGGCTGGATCGTCCCCGAGCCGCCGAAGACCAAGACGGGGAAGACGATCGCGCTGATCGGGTCGGGCCCGGCGGGCCTCGCCGCCGCCCAGCAGCTCGCGCGGGCCGGCCACGCCGTGCATGTCTATGAGCGCCAGGCGCGCGCCGGCGGGCTGCTGCGCTACGGCATTCCCGACTTCAAGATGGAGAAGTCGCATGTCGAGCGTCGGGTCGCGCAGATGGAGGCGGAGGGCGTCGTCTTCCATTACGGCGTCAATGTCGGCGTCGATGTCGACCCGGCCGAGCTGCTGGAGAAATACGACGCAGTCGGGCTGACCGGCGGCGCCGAGAAGCCGCGCGACCTGCCGATCGAGGGGCGCGAGCTCGACGGCGTGCAGTTCGCTATGGACTTCCTGCCGCAGCAGAATCGCCGCGTCGGCGGCGAACCGATCTCGAGCAATGCACGGCCGATCCTCGCCTCGGGCAAGCATGTCGTCGTCATCGGCGGCGGCGACACGGGCTCCGACTGCATCGGCACCTCGGTGCGCCAGGGCGCGCTGTCGGTGACGCAGATCGAGATCATGCCGCAGCCCCCGGAGAAGGAGAACAAGCTGTTGACCTGGCCGAACTGGCCGCTGAAGCTGCGCACCTCTTCCAGCCATGAAGAAGGCGCCGAGCGCGACTTCGCCATCGGCACGCTGAAG
>JBKBRD010000470.1:0-2650 GCA_046292405.1 Allobosea sp.
ATCTTCAAATTCGTGATGGAGACCGAGGGGCTCACCTTCCCCGAGGCGGTCGAAAAGCTGGCCGGCGAGGCCGGGGTCACCCTGCCGAAAATGACGCAGGAAGCGCAGGTCCAGGAGGAGCGGCGCAAGGGGCTGCATGAGGTCGTCGAGCTCGCGGCGCGGTTCTTCGAGGCCGAGCTCGCCGGCGAGCGTGGCGCCGGCGCCCGCCGCTATCTCGCCGGGCGCGGGCTCGAGACGGAGGCGCGCACGCAGTTCCGCATCGGCTACGGTCCGCCAGACCGCTTCGCCCTGCGCGATCACCTCGCCGGCAAGGGCGTCGGCGCCGAGCTGATGATGGAGGCCGGGCTGCTGATCCATGGCGCGGAGATCGCCGTGCCCTATGACCGCTTCCGCGACCGCATCATGTTTCCGATCCATGATTCGCGCGGGCGCGTCATCGCCTTCGGCGGGCGGGCGATGAGCGCCGAGGTCTCGGCAAAATATCTGAACTCGCCGGAGACGCCGCTCTTTCACAAGGGCTCGCTGCTGTTCAACCACCACAACGCCCGCAAGGCAGCCCATGACAGCGGCCAGGTGATTGTGGTCGAGGGCTATGTCGACGTCATCGCCATGGCGCTTGCCGGCTTTCCGCAGACGGTGGCGCCGCTCGGCACGGCGCTGACCGAGGACCAGCTCGGGCTGCTCTGGCGCATGGCGGACGAACCGGTGATCTGCCTCGACGGCGACAAGGCCGGCCGCAAGGCCGCCAGCCGCGCCATCGACATCGCCCTGCCGATGCTGGAGCCGGGCAAGTCGCTGGCATTCGCCCTGCTGCCAGAGGGGCAGGACCCCGACGATCTCGCCCGCTCCGGCGGGCGCGCCGCCGTCGCGGAGGTGCTGGGCGCCGCGCGGCCGCTCGTCGACATGCTGTGGACGCGCGAGGTCGAGGCCAGCCCGCTCGACACGCCCGAGCGCCGCGCCGCCTTCGAGCGGCGGCTGAAGGAGCCGCTGGGCCAGATCAAGGACGAGACGACGCGCAAACATTACCGGCGCGAGATGGAGGAGCGGCTGGCGCAGCTGTTCGCCAGCGCCGCCCCGGCCCGCCAGGAGCGGCGCGACGGCGGCTTTCAGCGCGGCCGGCAGCAGCCCGGCCGGGGCGGGCGTTTCGCCCCGCCGGCTCCGCCCTGGGCCAATGGGCTGCTCAAGGCCAGCAGCCAGCTGACGCGCTCGCGCATCATGGCGCAGGGGCGGGGCGAGGATGCGCGCGAGGCCTTCATCCTGCTGGCGCTGGCGAGCCACCCGGCGCTGATCCTACGCTGCGCCGACGATATCGCGGAGCTGTCGCTGGACGGGCCGGCCGCCGAGCGATTCCGCCAGGCGCTGCTCGACGCCGCGCTCGACGGCACGCTGGACGAGGCGGCGCTGGCGGAGCGGCTGGACCAGCCGCGGGTGCGGGAGGCGTCAGTGGCGCTGATGGCGGTCACCGGCCACGCCGAGCGGTTGAAACTCGCGCAAGAGGCTGATCCTGAATCGGTTTTTGATTCAATTCGACAGGCTATTGTCTTGCATCATCGCGCGCGGACGCTACATAGCGAACTCAAGGCAGCCGAGCGCGCATTGGCTGACGAAGCGACCGAAGCCAATTTCGCCTGGATCAAGGACGTCAAGGCCCGCCTCGAAGCGATCGAGGGGACGGAGGCCATGTCGGGCGATTGAGCGACACGATCGACTCGCCATTGAGGCGCGCAGGGCTTCCATGTCGGGACGTTCACGATTCATCAAGTGGGTCGGGTCCATCTGGGCAGGGTGATGTGGGTGGGGTGAGCGCGCCGGACCAGCGGCCGCGTCGCCCTTTTATGCGTCTGCATGTGGCTTTTCCCGAGCCGCGGCGACGCCGAGTGCGGAGCGCTATTGATGGCGACAAAAGCGAGCGAGAAGTCCGACCAGGTCGCGCCGGAGGCCCCCCCGACCTCCGACGGACCTCTGCTCGACCTGACCGATCAGGCCGTAAGGCGGATGATCAAGCTCGCCAAGAAGCGCGGCTATGTCACCTATGACGAATTGAACGAAGTCCTGCCTTCCGAGGAATTCTCCTCGGAGCAGATCGAGGACGTGCTCGGCCAGCTCAGCGAGCAGGGCATCAACGTCGTCGACAACGAAGATCCGGAAGCCTCGGGCGAGGAGCGCGCGGCTGCGCGCACCGGCACGGGCGCAGACGAGGAAGAGAGCGAAGGCGGCGATCTCGTCGAGGCGACGCGTTCGGCGCTGCCCGTCGAGGTGAAGCGCAATCTCGAGCCGACGGAACGCACCGACGATCCGGTGCGAATGTATCTGCGCGAGATGGGCTCGGTCGAGCTTCTGTCGCGCGAAGGCGAAATCGCCATCGCCAAGCGCATCGAGGCCGGCCGCGAGGCGATGATCGCCGGGCTCTGCGAAAGCCCGCTGACCTTCCAGGCCATCATCATCTGGCGCGACGAGCTCGTCGACGGCAAGGTGCTGCGGCGCGACATCATCGATCTCGAAGCGACCTATGCCGGCCCCGACGGCAAGAATCCGGCGCAGCTGCCGGGCGAGGGCGGCGAGCCGGGCGAGGCCGCGCCTGCGGAGGCGGAGACGCCCGAGGGTGAGCTGCCCGCCGACCTGGACGATGACGACATCGAGAACAATGTCT
>JBKBRD010000471.1:0-2650 GCA_046292405.1 Allobosea sp.
CCGTGCCCTGCGTGCTGGCCGGCCCGACCTGCGATTCGGTCGATGTCATGTACGAGAAGACCCCGTACATGCTGCCGTTCAGCCTGGAGATCGGCGACCGCGTGCTGATCGAGGGGACGGGCGCCTATACGACGACCTATTCGGCCGTCGCCTTCAACGGCTTCCCGCCGCTGAAGCAGTACGTCATCTGACGTCTCTCGGGCGCGGCTCCCGCCGCGCCCATCCCACCCACATCGTCTTTTGTGGCCGCGCCTCTGGTGCGCGGCGCCGGGAAGGTCTGCGCGCTGCGCAGGCGCTCCGGCCGGAGGTGCGTCATGATCACGATCCGCGATGAAATCCTGTCCGACATCCCGGCGCGCGAGGCTCTGCTCGACCGTTGCCTGGGCGAGCGCCGCACCGCCAAATCGAGCGAGCGGCTGCGCGAGGGCCGGCTGCCGGCGCAGGGCCTGGCCCTGAGCGCCGAGCGCGACGGCGACATCGTCGCCACCGTCCGGCTCTGGCATGTCGAGGCCAATGGCCGCCCGGCGCTGCTGCTGGGGCCGCTCGCGGTCGCGCCCGAGCTGCAGGGCGAGGGGCTGGGCAAGGCGATGATGCGCGAGGCGCTCTGGCGCGCCGCCTGCCGCGGCCATGGCGCGGTGCTGCTCGTCGGCGACGCGCCCTATTACGGCCGCTTCGGCTTTTCGGGCGAGCTGACAGGGGCGCTCTCCATGCCAGGCCCGGTCGAGCGCGAGCGCTTCCTGGGCATCGAGCTGCGCGAGGGCGCGCTGGCCGGCGCCAGCGGCACGCTGGTCGCGACCGGTAAGCATGCGCCCGCGCAGCAGGACGGGTTGCGCATCGCGGCCTGACACGAGCCCGTCATCGCGTTTGGACTACTCTCCCCGGCCTGCGCATGGGCGCCGGCCGGGGCGCTTGCGTCAGGCGCCTGTCGGGGCGCAGGCGTCGCTGCTCCCCGATGGCTCCGGATTGACGCGGCAAAGACCGGCCAATAGACGACCCGCAGAGCGCCGCGCCTGGCAAAAGGCTGCGGTCACGCGGTCCGATCCACGCGCGGCCCAGCGCCGCCACCTGTTTTCACTGACGAAGGGATGCCTCGACCATGACCACCTGGCCCGTACACGGCAAGATCACCGGCCCGATCGTGATGATCGGCTTCGGCTCGATCGGTCGCGGCACGTTGCCGCTGATCGAACGGCATTTCGAGTTCGACCGTTCGCGCTTCGTGGTCATCGATCCCGACGACGCCGACCGCGCCCTGCTCGACGAGCGCGGCATCCGCTTCCTGCAGCAGGCCGTCACCCGCGAGAACTACAAGGAGCTGCTGTCGCCGCTGCTGACCGAGGGCGGCGGCCAGGGCTTCTGCGTCAATCTCTCGGTCGACACCGGCTCGCTCGACATCATGCAGCTCTGCTCCGATCTCGGCGCGCTCTATATCGACACCGTCAACGAGCCCTGGGTCGGCTTCTATTTCGACCAGAGCAAAGGCGCGGCCGACCGCTCCAACTACGCCCTGCGCGAGCAGACGCTGGCCGCCAAGCGCGCCCGCCCCGCCGGCACGACCACGGCCGTCTCCTGCTGCGGCGCCAATCCCGGCATGGTCTCCTGGTTCGTCAAGCAGGGGCTGCTGAACATCGCCGCGGATATGGGCCTGCAGGCCCCGGAGCCGAAAAGCCGCGCCGAATGGGGCGCGCTGATGAGCCAGGTCGGCGTCAAGGGCATCCACATCGCCGAGCGCGACACCCAGCGCGCCAAGGCGCCCAAGCCGCCCGGCGTCTTCGTCAACACCTGGTCGGTCGAGGGCTTCGTCTCCGAGGGCATGCAGCCGGCCGAACTGGGCTGGGGCACGCATGAGCGCTGGATGCCGACCAACGCCCGGACGCATGACAAGGGCTGCCAGGCGGCGATCTACCTGCTGCAGCCCGGCGCCAACACCCGCGTGCGGTCCTGGTGCCCGACGCCCGGCGCCCAGTACGGCTTCCTGGTGACGCATAACGAGTCGATCTCGATCGCCGATTATTTCACGGTGCGCGACGCGGCCGGCAAGCCGGTCTACCGGCCGACCTGCCACTACGCCTATCACCCGGCCAATGACGCGGTTCTGTCGCTGCACGAGATGTTCGGCAATGCCGGGCGGGTGCAGGAGGAGCAGAAGATCCTGACCGAGGACGAGATCGTCGACGGCATCGACGAGCTCGGCGTGCTGCTCTACGGCCATGGCAAGAACGCCTACTGGTTCGGCTCGCAGCTCTCGATCGAGGAAACCCGGCAGATTGCGCCCTATCAGAACGCGACCGGGCTGCAGGTGACCTCGGCCGTGCTCGCCGGCATGGTCTGGGCGCTGGAGAACCCGAATTCCGGCATCGTCGAGGCCGACGAGATGGATTTCCGTCGCTGCCTCGAGGTGCAGTCGCCCTATCTCGGCCCGGTCGTCGGCGTCTACACCGACTGGACGCCGCTACAGGACCTGCCGGGCTTCTTCCCCGAGGATCTCGACATGGACGATCCCTGGCAGTTCCGGAACATTCTCGTCCGCTGAGCGCCATCATCGCCGGTCTGCGCGCCGTTGTGGGGCGCAGACCGTTTTCCTTTCGCGCGCCGGCCGGCGGCGTGTGAATCCGTCAGCCTGGGCTGACGCGGCCGAGAAATTCGCCCA
>JBKBRD010000472.1:0-2645 GCA_046292405.1 Allobosea sp.
CGACCTCATAGGCGAGATGGCCGAAATTGCGGCCGCCCGTATAGGTCTCCGGGTCCCAGTTATAGGTCAGTTCCAGCGTCGGGCGGCCGCGCGAGCCCTGCGAGCGAACGGTTTCGGCCTCGTCGGGCGCGGCGAGGAAGACGAGGGTGAAGCGGCCCTTCTCGCTTTCCATCCGGCGGGTTTCGACCAGGCCGAATTTGTTGACGTAGAAATCGAGCGAGGCGTCGAGATCGGTCACGCGAACCATGGTGTGCAGATAGCGCATTGTCTGATGCCTTGGGGTTGTGGGCGGGTGCGGGTTGATCTTGCGCCTCAATCGCGCCAAACGAGGCGCATTCCAAGAGGCCGCATGCGGGACGGGCCATGAAACAAACGCAAGGCGAAGCATCGCCGCGTCTCGACGCCGCCACCATATCCGGAATCAAGCAGCGCGCCGCCATTCTCTCCGTGATGGCGACGGTGCTTCTGACTCTGGCCAAGGGCGTCGCCGCGGTGATGTCGGGCTCGCTCGCCCTGCTGACCGACGCCCTGCAGGGGCTCGTCGATGTCGGCTCGACCCTGTTCACTTGGTTTGCGGTGCGCGCGGCCGACAAGCCGGCCGATGACGAGCATCATTACGGCCATGGCAAGGTCGAGGCGCTGGCCGCGCTGGTCGAGACCGCCATACTGTTCACCCTCGCCGGGGCGATCCTGTGGGAAGCCGGGAGCCGGCTGTGGACCGGGGTGCTGAGCCAGGTCACGGTCACGCCCGTCGTCATCGGCGTGCTGATCCTCTCGATGATCGTCGACGCGGTGCGCTGGCGCTCGCTGCTGAAAGTCGCCAAGGAGACCGGAAGCGAGGCGCTCAGCGCCGAGGCGACGCATTTCTCTGCCGATTTCGTCGGCTCGACCATGGTTCTGGTCGGTCTGCTGGCCTCCTGGTACGGGTTCGAGAAGGCCGACACGGTCACGGCTTTCGCCATCGCCGCCTTCACCGCGCTTTCGGCCTTCAAGCTTGGCCGCCGGACGATCGACACGCTGCTGGACGCCGCCCCCGCAGGATTGAGCGAGCGCATCACCGAGGCCGCCGCTGGCGTCGGCGGCGTCGCCGCGGTCGACTGGCTGCGCCTGCGCCACGCCGGCGGCCGCGTCTATGGCGAGATCGGCATCCGCGTCTCGCGCACCCTTCCCCTGGACCGGGTGGTGGCGATCAAGGAAGAGCTGCTGAAGGCCGTCGACCACGAGGAGCCCGGCGCGGAGATCACCATCACCGCCAATCCGGTGCAGGTCGACGACGAGACGGCGCTGGAGCGCGTGCTGCTGATTGCGCTGAAAATGAAGATCCCGGTCCATCACGTCACCGTGCACACGATCGGCGAGCGGCTGTCGGTGAGCCTCGACATGGAGGTCGAGGCCGGGCTGCCGCTCGGCCAGGCGCATGATCTCGCCTCGCGGCTGGAGGCGGCGATCCGCGCCGAGTTCGGCGGCGAGACCGAAGTCGAGACCCATATCGAGCCGATGGAGACCGGCGCGCCGAGCGGCCACAACGCCGCCTGGGAGACGGTCGAGGATATCGGCAAGTCGCTGGCCGCCGAGGCTTCGAAACTGGGCGGCCCGGTGCACGACATCCACAGCGTGCGCGTGCGCCAGACCGCCAACGGGCTGGTGGTCAACTATCACTGCCGCGCCGATGCGGCGCTGGACGTGGCGGCCGTGCATGCGGCCGTCGATGCGATCGAGCGCGCGGTCAGGCTGGCGCGACCCCAGGTTTGCCGGCTGGTCAGCCATGCCGAACCGGCGCATCGACCGTCCTGAGGCTTCCGGCGGCGCGTCACCCGGTCTACATCCTTTCGAGCAGCATTCAGGCCAGGACAATCCATGCGCGCCGACGAAACGCCCGCGATCCGCATCGAGGATTACCGCCCCTCCGACTGGCTGATCGACACGGTCGACCTCGACATCGGGCTCGAGCCGCAGGCGACGCGGGTGCGCGCGCTGCTCGGCCTGCGCCCGAACCCGGCGGGACGCGCCGGCGCGCCGCTGGTGCTCGATGGCGACGAGCTGGCGCTGGAGCTTCTGCTGCTTGACGGCGAAAGGCTGGACAGGAGCGGCTATGAGGCCAGCGCGCAGTCGCTGACGCTGCGCGCCCCGCCGCAGCGTCCCTTCACCCTGCTGATCGAGACGGTGATCGACCCCTCCGCCAACACCAAGCTGATGGGGCTCTATCGGTCGTCGAACGTCTACTGCACGCAATGCGAAGCCGACGGCTTCCGCCGCATCACCTATTTCCTCGACCGGCCGGATGTGATGTCAGTTTATACCGTCAGGCTCGAGGCGCGGAAGACCGACGCGCCGGTGCTGCTGTCGAACGGCAATCTCGTCGCCACCGGCGAGGTTCCCAATTCCAACAGGCACTTCGCCGTCTGGCACGATCCGCACCCCAAGCCCGCCTATCTGTTCGCGCTGGTCGGCGGGGCGCTCGACCATGTCAGAGAGAGCTATGTCACGGCCGATGGGCGGCCGGTGGAGCTCGCCGTCTATGTCGAACCGGGCAAGGCCGGCCGCGCCGGCTGGGCGCTGGATTCGCTGATCCGCTGCATGCGCTGGGACGAACGCGTCTTCGGCCGCAATTACGATCTCGACGTGTTCAATGTCGTCGCCGTCTC
>JBKBRD010000473.1:0-2643 GCA_046292405.1 Allobosea sp.
TGCTGGGATCGCGCTGGATCAGCTTGTCGGCGGCGCGGAACGCATCGACCATCGCGCCATCGGCGAGAAAGGCGACGAAGCCGCGCTCCAGCAGATCGTTGTTCTGTGGGTCGCCCTTGATCGCCTCGCGCAGATAGATGGAGGCTGCGCCGAGATCGCGCGAGGCGCCGGCGACGATCGCCGCGAGGTAATTGCCCTCGAGGCTGTCGGCCGGCTCCAGCTGTTCGGTGGTTCGCGTGGCGGCAGCGCCCTGCGCGGCCGCTCCGGCCTGGAGCGCCAGCAATAGCGCAACGGCGATCGCCATGCTGCGCGCACGGCCCTGGGTTGCAAACGTCACGCTGCCATTCTCCTTCGGTCCACCGCTGGCCCATATACGGGCGTCACGCTTCGGCCGGACCGGAACCGGTTTGCTCTAGGTCGGCAAGATGGCGGTTTCCGGGCGCACGGGCAAGGCGCTCGCCCTTCTCGTCGCGCCGTTGCACGGGAAACCGCGGCTTTTTCGACGGTCGAGCGGGCCGCAAGCGGAGGCGCTGCGCCCAACTCCGTCGAAGGCGGGGCGGAGAAGCGCCCGCGCGCGGGGCGAATCGCCGCAGCGCCCGCGTAGGATCACATATTCGAATAGGCCGGGCCGCCGCCGCCTTCGGGCACCGTCCAGGTGATGTTCTGCGACGGATCCTTGATGTCGCAGGTCTTGCAGTGCACGCAGTTCTGCGCGTTGATCACGAAGCGCGGCTCGGTCCTGGCCTCCGCATCCTTGTAGACGACCTCGTAAACGCCCGCCGGGCAATAGAGCCGCGCCGGCTCGCCCCAGATCGGCAGGTTGCGCGCGATCGGGATCGACGGGTCGGTCAGCTTGAGATGGGCCGGCTGGTCCTCCTCGTGATTCGTCGAGGAGAGAAACACCGAGGAAAGCTTGTCGAAGCTGAGCTTCCCGTCCGGCTTGGGATAGACGATCGGCGTGACCTCGGCGATCGGCTTCAACGTCGCGTAATCCGGCTTTCCGTGCTTCAGCGTGCCGAAGGGGGACCAGCCGAAGAGCTGGTTGAGCCACATATCGACGCCGCCGAGCGCGATGCCCAGCATCGTTCCGTATTTCGACCAGAGCGGCTTGACGTTGCGCACCGGCTTGAGATCGGCGCCGATGGCGCTGTCGCGCCAGCTGGTCTCGATCTCGACGACCTCGTCATGGGCCCGTCCCGCCGCCAGCGCGGGAACCAGCTTCTCCGCAGCCAGCATGCCGGAATGGATGGCGTTGTGGCTGCCCTTGATGCGCGGCACGTTGACGAAACCGGCCGCACAGCCGATCAGCGCGCCGCCGGGGAAGCTCAGCTTCGGCACCGACTGCCAGCCGCCCTCGGTGATGGCGCGCGAGCCGTAGGAGAGGCGCTTGCCGCCCTCGAAGACGTCGCGGATCATCGGGTGGGTCTTGAAGCGCTGGAATTCGTCGAAGGGCGACAGCGTCGGGTTCTCGTAATTGAGATGCACGACGAAGCCGACGGAGACGAGGTTGTCGTCGAAATGATAGAGGAAGGAGCCGCCGCCGGTCTTGCCGTCGAGCGGCCAGCCGAAGGAGTGCTGCACCAGCCCTTTGCGGAACTTCTCCGGCTTGACCTGCCAGATCTCCTTCAGCCCGATGCCGTATTTCTGCGGATCGCGACCCTCGTCGAGGCCGAAGCGCTTGATCGCGATCCTGGAGAGCGAGCCGCGCACGCCTTCGGCCAGCAATGTGTAACGGCCGCGCAGCTCCATGCCGCGGGTGAAGCGCTCCGTGACCTCGCCGTTCTTGGCGATGCCCATGTCGCCGGTGGCGACGCCGAGGACGGCGCCCTTCTCGTCGAACAGAAGCTCGGCCGCGCCGAAGCCGGGATAGATCTCGACGCCCAGCGCCTCGGCCTGCGCCGCCATGTAACGCGTCACCAGACCGAGCGAACCGACGAAATTGCCGTGATTGTTCATCAGCTTCGGCATGCCGAAATTCGGCAGGCGGACGCCGTTCGGCTCGGTGAGGAAATAGAACACGTCCTCGGTGACTTCGGTGGTCAGCGGGCGCAACTCGTCCTCGCGCCAGCCGGGAAGCAGCGCATCCAGGCCGGAGGGGTCGATCACAGCGCCCGAGAGAATATGCGCGCCGACCTCGGCGCCCTTTTCGAGCACGACCACGGACAGGGCCTCGTCGAGCTGCTTCAGCCGGATCGCCGCGGCGAGGCCCGCCGGACCGGCGCCGACGATGACGACGTCGTAATCCATGCTTTCGCGCGGGACGCTCTGGGCTTCTGCGAGATCCATCGATGTGCCTCCAAACGCCTGCGCCGCGATCCAGGCCAATCAGTTTATATATGAACTATCTCGAACCCGCCCGCAACTTAGCAGGAATGCGGATTGGAACCCCTCTATTGAAGCAGACGTTCCATTTTGCAACCGCGCACGGCTCGCAGAGCGGGCGCGCCGTGTGATAGGACGCTGCGATGATGTCCTCGGCCGCTCCCAGCCCTCACGAGCTCGTCGCCTGGTACGCCGAAATGGGCGTCACCGAGGCGCTCGACGAGACGCCGCACGACCATTTCGCCGAGCCGGCCCCGGCGCAGCCGGAGGCGCGCCCCGCCCGACCTCCGGCGCGCACGCTAGCGGCGGCGCCCGCGCTGC
>JBKBRD010000474.1:0-2624 GCA_046292405.1 Allobosea sp.
GCGAGGATCTGCGCCTTCAACCCGTCGAGCCCCGAGGGCGTCTGCGCCGCGCCCTCCGCGCAGGTTGCAATAAAGGCATCGAGCTCGGCGCGATAGGCGGCGGCGTAGCGCTCCAGGAAGAAAGTCTGCACCGGATCGGCCCGGAAGCCGGCCCCCGTCGCGATCTCCACCGTCGTCTCGTGAATATTGCCGGCGCGCAGCATCCCGAGCGAGCCATGCACCTCGATACGCTGGTCGTAGCCATAGCTGGCCCGGCGCGAATTCGAGATCTGCGCGATCCTGCCGCTGGCCGTCTTCATCAACACCGCGGCGGTATCGACATCGCCCGCCGCGCCGATGGCGGGGTCGACCAGGGCCGAGCCCAGCGCGAACACCTCGACCGGCTCTTCGCCGAGCAGGAAGCGCGCCATGTCGAAATCATGGATCATCATGTCGCGGAACAGCCCGCCGGAGCGTTTGACGTAATCCACCGGCGGCGGCGAAGGATCCCGCGAGATCACGCTGACGATCTCGATGGCGCCCGCCTCCCCCGCCCGCAGCCGCTTTTCCAGCGCCGCGAAATTGGGGTCGAAGCGGCGATTGAGGCCTATCATCAGCGGCTTGCCGCTGCGTGCGACGATGGCGAGGCAGCGCCGGATGCGCTCGGCGTCGAGATCGACCGGTTTTTCGCAGAACACCGCCTTGCCCGCCGTCACCGCCTGTTCGATCAGATCGGCATGGGTGTCGGTCGGGCTGCAGATCAGAACCGCATCGATCGCGGCGTCGGCCAGGATAGCCTCGACGCTGGCGACCGTCGCTCCCGTGCCGGCCGCGAGCGAGGCGGCGGCCTCAGGCGCCGCATCCGCCACGGCGACGAGCTTGCAATCGGCCCGCGCCGCGACATTGAGACCGTGTATCCGGCCGATGCGCCCGGCCCCCAGCAATCCAAACCGCATGATATCCGTCTATCCCTTGTCGTGATCGCGGGCCACGTCAGTCATGCGCGCCGAGGATCGTCTGGTCGAAATCGATATTGGCGCCGGTCATCAGCCCCGATTCGGCGCTGGCGAGATAGGCCGCCGCCTTGGCGACCTCCCGCGGATCGATCAGCCGGCCGAAGGGCTGGGCGGCCTGCGCCTCCTCCAGCCAGCCATCCTGCGCATCATGGCGCAGCCGCATGATCGCATCCTCGCCCGGCGTCGCCATCCAGCCGATGTTCAGCCCGTTGACGCGGATGCGGTGCGGCCGCAGCCCATGAGCCGCATTGCGCGTCAGCGCCGCCAGCCCGGCCTTCGAGACGCTGTAGGCTGAGAGAAATGGCTGGCCGCCATGCGCCGACATCGACTGGATGTTGACGATCGCGCCCTGGATTTCGCGCCTGCGCATCAGTTCGGCTGCGCCCTGGATCAGAAAGAACGGCGCGCGCAGATTGACCGCCATGATCCGCTCGTAAAGCGCGGGGCTGGTGTCGAAGATGGTGCCGCGATCGGTGTCGCCCGCCGCATTGACGAGGATGTCGAGCCGGCCGAAGGCCGCCTCCGCCGCCGGCACGATGCCCGCGACGCCGGCCATATCCGCGAGATCGGCCGCGTGAAAGCGCGCATCGCAGCCCTGCGCCTGCAGCGACGCGGCCACGGCTTCGCCCCGTTCGCGGTTGCGCCCGGTCAGCAGCAGCCCGGCCGCGCCGCGCGCCGCGAATTCCCGCGCGATCGCTTCGCCAAGCCCCTGGCTGCCGCCCGTGACGAGGGCGACATGGCCGGTCAAACTCCGGCTGAACGCGTCCTGATTCGGCACCGGACCGATCTCTCCCCGACAGGTATTTTGATATGAGCGGATTGTTTTTTCCCGCTGATGGAATAAACATTCCGCCGTCCATCGCCCCAAGTCAAGGCCGCCCCGCACCGGATTCCCAATGGCAGACGAGCTGCAAGTCAAAGCGCCAGCGCAGGATTTCGACGGCTTCGTCACGCTGCTGCGCCAGCGCCATCCGACCCTGCCGAAGCGGCTGAAACAGGTCGCCGACCACGCGCTCGCCCATCTCGACGACATGGCCTTCGGCTCCACCGCGCAGATCGCGGCGCGGGCGGGCGTGCAGGCCTCGACCCTGGTCCGCTTCGCCCAGGCGCTCGACTATTCCGGCTTCAGCCAATTGCAGGAGGTGTTTCGCGCGCGGCTGCGCCGGCAGGTGGTCGATCATCGCGAGCGTCTGGCCGCCCTGCGCAAGGCCGATAGGGCAGAGGGCGGCGCCTTCGCGCTGCTGGAAGGCTTCGCCCATGCCAGCGAGGAATCGCTGGACAGGCTCCGCGCCGGGATGTCGCCTTCCGATCTGGAAGCCGCCGTGACGCTGCTCGCCGGGGCGCAGACCATCGTGCTGGTCGGCGCCAGACGCATGTTCCCGGTCGTCTCCTACCTCGCCTACGCCTTCGGCAAGCTCGGCATCCGCGCCGTGCTGGTCGACAATCTCGCCGGACTCGGGCCGGAGCAGGCGGGCATCGCCGGCACAGGCGATGTCGTGCTCGCGGTCAGCTACGCGCCCTATGCGGCGCTCACCGTCGAGATCGCCGCGGCGGCGCATCGGCGCGGCGTGCCCGTGCTCGCGCTCACCGACAGCGCGCTGAGCCCGCTGGCCGAGAATTGCCGGCACT
>JBKBRD010000475.1:0-2613 GCA_046292405.1 Allobosea sp.
TGCACGCCCCAGAACACGCCGCCCTCATGTCTGATCTCGGCGGCGTGCACGGCGCTGTAGGCGTTCGACGCCAGCACGCTCGTTCCCGCCGGCGGCAGGGCGATGGTGTCGAGATGGATCGCGGGCGCGTCGAAGGAAAGCGGCCGCCCCGCCAGCAGCGGATGCGTGCGGCCCGCTTCGGTCAGGGTGATGCGCCGCGCGAAACCGACTTCGCGCCCCCTTGGATTGGCGACGACGCTTCCGCCAGCCGCCACCGCCCCCATCTGGATGCCCCAGCACGAGCCGAAGCAGGGCGTGCCGCTGGCGTAGACGGCGCGCATCAGCTCGACCTGGCGGGTGATGGCGGGGTCGTCGTGATAGATGTGCAGGGCCGAGCCGGTGAGAAAGACGCCGTCATAGGTTTCCAGCCCCGCCCCATCGGGCAGGTTGGCGCCCTCGTCGGCGGGGAAGCAGAGATCGGTCACGGCGTCCGCGGCGATCGCCTGCACTTCTTCGGCATAGGCCGCGGCCGGCGAAAGACCGCGATAGCCCGCGGCCCAGGCCTCCCGCTGGGAGCGGATATTGCCGTCGACGACGAGCAGGCGAAGCGGCTTGGGGGCGATCTGGAGCATGGCTGAGGTCTGGGATGCGTCGGGCGACGGGCGGCCTTGCGCCTCATCTCACATGACGCGAAGCCCGCGCAAGGCTATTGCAAGGCTCGAACCCAGCGAACAGGCGCCCGCTTTGCCCCCGAACCCGACGCCGCCCCAGCCCCAGACGCTCAAGCATCGCCTCTGGGGCAATGCCTATCTGCTGTTGACCCTGACGACGCTGATGTGGGGCGGCAACGCCGTGGCCGGCCGCCTCGCCGTCGGCAGCATCTCGCCGATGGCGTTGACCTCGCTGCGCTGGGTCATCGTCTGCGCGGTGCTGCCGCTGCTCCTGCGCCACCAGATCCGCGCGCATTGGCCGGTGCTGAGGGCGCGTTGGAAATTCGTCGTGGCCATGGGCACGGTCGGCTTCACCGCCTTCAACGCCTTGATGTATCTCGCCGCCTATTCGACCACGGCGATCAATATCGGCATTCTCCAGGGCTCGATCCCGGTCTTCGTGCTGATCGGCGCCTTCTTCGCCTATCGCACGCCGATCGGCCCGCTGCAGGCTTTGGGCGTGCTGGTGACGCTGCTGGGCGTCGCCGTGGTGGCGAGCCGCGGCGATCTGGCGGTCCTGCGCCAGTTCGCCTTCGTCCCCGGGGATATCCTGATGATCATCGCCTGCACCTTCTATGCCGGCTACACGGTCGCGATCCGCGCACGGCCGCAGGTTCCGGGCCTCGTCTTCTTCTCCGCTCTGGCCATGGTGGCCTGCCTGGTCTCGCTGCCGCTGCTGGCGATCGAGGCGGCCCAAGGCGGTTTCGTGCTGGAAGCGCCGAAGGGCTGGCTGATCCTGCTCTATGTCGCGATCGGGCCGTCGATCCTGTCGCAGCTCTTCTTCATGCGCGCCGTCGAGCTGATCGGACCGGGCCGCGCCGGCGTCTTCGTCAACCTCGTCCCGGTCTTCGCGCCGATTCTGGCCGTGCTCATCCTCGGCGAGACGCTGGCGCTCTATCACGGGGTGGCGCTGCTGCTGGTGCTCGGCGGCATCTTCATTGCCGAGCGGCTGGCGAAGCGGAGCTAGCGCAGCGCCGCAGACGCCAGCGTCGCGACCGCCGCATGCGTGGCCTCGCGCGTCGCTTCATCCGCCTTCGACCCAGCGAGGTAGACCGCGATGGCGAAGGCGCGGCCATCGGGCAGGGTGACGACGCCGATATCGTTGGTGGCGTGGTTGACGCCATCGAGCGTCAGCCCCAGCCCGGTCTTGTGGGCGAAGCGCGAGCCGGCCGGCAGCCCCGCCTTGATCCGCTTCGGCCCGGTCGGCGACTCCGTCGCGATCATGTCGATCAGCGCGCTATGGGCGGGATCGCGCAGCCAATTGCCCTTGGCCTGCGCCTCCAGGAACAAAACGCTGGCTTCCGGCGTGCTGGAATCGCGCTTGTCCTTCAGCGAGGCCGCCAGCGCCTTCTGTCTGCGCTGCGGATCGAGCTTCGCCAGCCGGGCGCGATAGGCCGGCTCGTCGATGGCCTCGCTCCAGGCGAAGCCCGGCAGCCCGTAGATCTCAGGCTGGAATTCGCGCTCGTAGCGGTCGACCGACATGCCCTCAATGCCGCCAGCCTTCAGCATGGCGGTCACGGTCTTGGGCCCGCCGATCTCGCGCATCAGGATATCGGCGGCGGTGTTGTCGCTCTCGCCGGCGGCGAGCCGGATCAGCTCGCGCACCGGATAAGCGTTGCTCTCGCCCTTGAACGCCTTGGCCAGCGGGCTGTGATACAGCGAGAATTCGCGGCGATGGATGGTGATCGGCTGGTCGAGCTTGAGCTTGCCCGCCTCGACCGCCTGCAGCACGGCGATGCCCAGAGGCAGCTTGAACACGCTCTGCATCGGGAAGCTCTCGGCGCCGCGATGCGACCAGAGCTTGCGATCCCGCAGATCGAGCAGCGCCACGCCAAGCCGCCCCTGCGAACGCTGCTCGATGCCGGCTATCTCCTTGTCGAGCCGCCCCCGGTCCCAATCGGCGAGGGCAGGCGTGGCAAGCAGG
>JBKBRD010000476.1:0-2609 GCA_046292405.1 Allobosea sp.
CCTCGACCATCTCGACGAGCAGGAGACGCGCGAATTGGCGGAACTGCTCGAAGTCTGGTGGGATCGCCCGCTCCTGCGTTTCAAGGCCTCCGAACTCTGGCTGATGAGCGCTCGCGACGACCTCGTGCTCGACTCGCGGATCGAGGAGCGCTTGTCGCTGGGCCCAAGCTTGACGGCGAGCCCGGCCGCGCCCCACCCTGCCCGCCGCATCGCCAACCAGCCGGACCGATCATGACCGCCTACGATCCCTCGAATGTCTTCGCCAAGATCCTGCGCGGCGAACTGCCCTCCCACACGGTCTATGAGGACTCCGACACGCTCGCGATCATGGACATCATGCCGCGCGCCGACGGTCATGTGCTGGTGATCCCGAAAGCGCCCTGCCGCAATCTGTTGGACGCGCCCGCAGATGCGCTCAAGGCCGTGGCGCTGACGACGCAGACCATGGCGCGCGCGGTCAAGGCGGCGTTTGACGCCGATGGCGTCACCATTCAGCAGTTCAACGAAGCCGCCGGCGGACAGGTGGTGTTCCATCTGCATGTCCACGTCATGCCGCGCCATGACGGGGTGGCCCTGCGTCCGCATACGGGAACGATGGAAAAGGGCGAGGTTCTGGCCGCCCATGCGCAGACCATCCGCGCCGCGCTCGCCGCGCTCTGAGCGCAGGGAAGCGGGTTGCGCTCAGACCAGCAACAGCCCGCCGCCGATCAATGTCGCCTCGCCGGCCAGAACGGCGAGCATGACCCGACGCCGGTCATAGGCCATGATCGCCAGCGTGACCGCGAGCGACCCGACCCGCAGCGCCACGGGGATCGCAGCAAGCGCGCCGGGCGGCGCGACGATCAGCTTGGCGACCACGCCCGCCAGCAGCGCGGTGGCGACGCAGCGCACCCATTCCAGAGCTGGGGAATCCGCATCGATCCGGCGCGCAAACGCCACCGCCAGCCAGCGCCAGATCTCGGTCGGCAGCACCGCGAAAAGCAACAGGGCGAGATAGGGCCAGAACGGCCCGTCGAGCCAGGGGATCGGCTGGGTCATGCCGCCCTCGCCGCCTTGCGGCCGATCAGGAAGGCGATGCTGCCGCCGATCACCCCCGCCACGATCAGGTCGAAGCCGCCGCCGATGAAGCGGTCGCAGATCGGCGCCAGCAGCAGCCCCAGCGCCATGGCCGCGACATCGCCGCGATGGCGGATGCCGGCGCTGAGCGACGCCAGAAAGAAGATCGGCGTCAGGCAGAGCAGCCCCGCCGCAAAGGGAATCGGCAACGCGCCGACCAGATAATAGCCCGAGAATGTGCCGATCGAACTGACCGTCATGCAGGCGCCGGCGAAGCCGAGAAAATACGGCACCCGCTTGGATTCCGGGACATGCGGCAGGCGCCGCAGCCCTTCCGACCAGGCGGTGACAGCGACGAA
Source organism: Allobosea sp. (assembly GCA_046292405.1). Lineage (GTDB taxonomy): Bacteria > Pseudomonadota > Alphaproteobacteria > Rhizobiales > Beijerinckiaceae > Allobosea. The sequence continues at coordinate 1,416 of JBKBRD010000476.1, forward strand.
ATGCGCGAGGAAGAGTTGCTCCCACACGCCCTGGCCTGGTCGGCGCAGCAGCGGCAGGATGGCGACCGTCATCGGCAGGAAGCGCAGCGAAGCAAAACCGATGGCGATGGCGATGGCGCTCCAGGCCGCGCCCGCGGCAATCGAGGCGAAAAAGATGACCTGCGATGGGCCCGCCCAGACCAGGATCGTCGAGAGCACGGCGACATCGACGGAATAGCCGACATCGCGCGCCAGCGACCCGATTCCGACGAGGCCGAAGCCGACAGCCCAGGCCGGAAAGGACAGCGCGTCGCGCACTCCGGCGAGCGCGACGCGTGGCGAGGTCCAATCGGCGGAGACGGTCATGAACGCTGCGGCGAGCCTGCTCTCGGAATCGACAAGGCGGCTGACATCGCGATCCGCCGATGTCTTCCTAACCCGCGACGCTCTTCAATCCGAGGTCCGACCGCGCGCGGTCTGCCCTGCAACAAGCGCAGAGGCAAAAAGCCTCAGCGACCGCCCTTCATGACGATGCCAAGCAATTCGTTGCCGAAATCGATCAGCTCCTTGGGGATGCCGCCGACCGATTTGATGCCGAGATAGATCAGGTAGATGAAAGCCGGCACCAAAATCCAGCCCAGCACCTCCTCGAACACGATCCGCCGCCGGCGGCGGCGGTCGCGCTTTTCCAGCCAGCCCAGTTTCGGCTTGGGTTGGCGGGCGAGATGGTCAGATGGTTCATCGCCGGACGCGTAGACGTCCGGCTCGGCTTTACGTCTGAAGAACACGAGATCAAGCCTTGGTCAGCGGAACCTTGGGAACGGAGCCGGAGCCGCGCGCCGACTTGGGCGCGGCCGAGGGACCGCCGGGCTTGCCATCGCCCTTGCCGCCCGGCTTCGAAGCCGTGCCCGGACCGGAGCCCGAGGCGCCGGCTTCAGCCGGTTCGGCCGTCCTGGCCCGCGGCTTGCGCCCGCGCGTCTCGGCGGCGCGGGCGACATCCTTCTCCGGCTTGGGCTTGACCGGCCCATCGGGGAATTCGAGCCCGAGCACCTTGATGCCGGTCTCCGACTGCACCACCACGACCTTGACCGCGCCGCCATTCTTGAGGCGCCCGAACAGCACCTCATCGGCCAGCGGCGTCTTGATCGTCGACTGGATCAGACGCGCCATCGGCCTGGCGCCCATCGCCTCGTCATAGCCGTTCTCGACCAGCCA
>JBKBRD010000477.1:0-2607 GCA_046292405.1 Allobosea sp.
CCGCCCTTCGATTTCGGCCGCATCGCGGCGCAGTCGGCCAAGCAGGTCATCGTGCAGAAAGTGCGCGAGGCCGAGCGCGACCGGCAGTATGACGAGTACAAGGATCGCATCGGCGAGATCGTCAACGGCGCGGTCAAGCGCGTCGAATACGGCAATGTCTTCGTCGATCTCGGCCGCGGCGAGGCGATCATCCGTCGCGACGAGATGATTCCGCGCGAGACCTTCAAGGTCGGCGACCGCGCCCGCGCCTATGTCTACGACGTCCGCCGCGAACCGCGCGGCCCCCAGATCTTCCTCTCCCGCACCCATCCGCAGTTCATGGCCAAGCTCTTCGGCCAGGAAGTGCCGGAGATCTATGACGGCATCGTCGAGGTGAAGGCGGTGGCGCGCGATCCCGGCTCCCGCGCCAAGATCGCGGTGATCAGCCGCGATTCCTCGATCGATCCGGTCGGCGCCTGCGTCGGCATGCGCGGCTCGCGCGTGCAGGCCGTGGTCGGCGAGCTGCAGGGCGAGAAGATCGACATCATCCCGTGGTCGCCGGATGTCGCGACCTTCGTCGTCAACGCGCTGCAGCCGGCCGAGGTCGCCAAGGTCGTGCTCGACGAGGAGGCCGACAAGATCGAGGTGGTGGTGCCCGACGAGCAGCTTTCGCTTGCCATCGGCCGCCGCGGCCAGAATGTCCGCCTCGCCTCGCAGCTGACCGGCTGGGACATCGACATCCTGACCGAGGCCGAGGAGTCCGAGCGCCGCCAGAAGGAATTCCTGCAGCGCACCGAGATCTTCATGAACGCGCTGAACGTCGACGAGACCGTCGGCCAGCTGCTCGCCTCCGAGGGCTTCCGGACGGTCGAGGAAGTCGCCTATGTCGAGCCGACCGAGCTCTCCTCGATCGAGGGCTTCGACGAGGACACCGCCGCCGAGATCCAGAATCGCGCCCAGGAATATCTCGCCGCGATCGAGGCCGAATTCGACGAGAAGCGCCGGGCGCTCGGCGTCTCCGACGATCTGCGCGAAGTCGAGGGCGTCACCACCGCGATGATGGTGGCGCTCGGCGAGAACGATGTGAAGTCGGTCGAGGATCTCGCCGGCTGCGCCACCGACGATCTCATCGGCTGGACCGAGCGCAAGGATGGCGAGGCGACGCGTCACTCCGGCTATCTCGACGGCTTCGAGCTGTCGCGCCAGGACGCCGAGGCGATGATCATGGCCGCGCGCGTCAAGGCCGGCTGGGTCGAGGCGCCGGCGGCCGAGCCCGAGGAAGCCGAAGCGGCTGACGAGGCTGCGGAGGCCTGAGGCGGGATCGTCGCGATGGGACGGCAGGCCAATCTGCGCGAAGCCCGTCATGACGGGCCGGAGCGGAGCTGCGTCGTCACCCGCGCGGCAAAGCCCCCGGAAGAGCTGATCCGCTTCGTCGCCGGGCCCGACGGCGTCGTCGTGCCCGATCTGCGGCGCAAGCTGCCGGGGCGCGGCGTCTGGACCAGCCTGAGCCAGCGCATCGTCGCGGAAGCGATCAAACGGAAAGCCTTCGAGCGCGGGCTGAAGGCGAAGGTCATCGTTCCGGCGGATTTGCCTGAGATGATCGATCGCTTGATGGCCCGGGACGCGCTGCAGGCGCTCGCCATGGCCAACAAGGCCGGGCTGGTGCAATCGGGCTTCTCGAAGGTCGAGGCGCTGGCTGGTTCGGGTCGCTGCGCTGCGGTGATCGAAGCCAGCGACGGGGCGGAGGATGGGCGCCGCAAGGTGTCCCAGGCGCTGCACCGGGCCGAATTGACCCGGCAGGATGAGGGTTTGAAGCCGCGAAAGATCCCCGTCATATCATTTTTCGCGGCAACCGATTTGGAATTGGCGTTGGGGCGACCACATGTGATACATGCGGCGCTTGCTCCGGGACCGGCGGCTGAGGCTTTCCTCTCCCGCTGGCGTCGGCTCGTCCGCTACAGGACGGACGACGCCGGGGAAGCGGGACCGGACGAGCCCGATCCCGACGAGACAGACGACCGGACGACCGAAGCGGCAGGACCGAAAGCGGCAGGACCAAAAGCATAATGAGCGATACCAAGACCCCGGGCGACAAGACCTTGACCGTCAGTCCCCCGAAGACGCTGACGCTGAAGCGGCCTGTCGAGCAGAGCACTGTTCGCCAGAGCTTCTCGCATGGGCGCTCCAAGCAGGTCGTCGTCGAAGTCAAGCGGCGCGTGGCGGGCCCCGATGCGAAGGAGGCGCCGGTTCAGCGCGCCCCGCAGCCGCAGGTCCAGCAGGCCGCTCCGCGCCCCGCTCCGCCGGCTCCCCCGCCAGCGCCCCCGCGCCCGGCCGGCAGCATGCTGCTGCGCACGTTGTCAGAGGACGAGAAGGATGCGCGTCAGCGCGCCCTCTCCGACGCTCGCGACCGCGAGGCGGAAGCCCGCCGCATGGCCGAGGAAGAGGCGCGCCAGCGCGCCGCCGTGATCGAGCGCGAGCGCCAGGAGCGGGAAGCCGCCCTTGCCCGCCAGCGCGAGGACGATGAGCGCCGCCGCCAGGAAGACGATCGCAAGCGCCGCGCCGAAAGCGCCGCCCGCCAGCGCATGGACGAGCCGGCGCCCCGCGCCGCCGCTCCCGCTGCCGAAGGCG
>JBKBRD010000478.1:0-2601 GCA_046292405.1 Allobosea sp.
TCGAAGGCGTTGAACCCGCATTCATAGGCGGAGAGCTTTTCCGCATCGGGGCTGGAATAGGCGATCAGGAAGGGAGCGACCAGCAGCGCGATGCCGATGAAGGCCGACACGCCGATGAAGATGACCAGAGGCAGGTAGTCAATCAGCAGGGACGGCGCCTGGAGGGATTGCATGAGGTCTTTCCCCTCTTCCCGCGGCCGGTCGTCGGCGCGCTGGTCAGTCGATTATCCCTTGCATTGGAATGAAGCAAGAGTTCGCCGCGACGCACAATCGCGCATCGGGGTTGAAACAGGCGCAGATTGGGCTTTCCGCCGCGTTCGAGCCGGGCGAGATGCGATAAATCCTGACGATTTTGCGCAAAGCTCTGGCCGTCGCTCCCCAGCCGGGACACACTGGCCGCGATTCGAAGCGTCATTGCCCTGGCGCATCGGCCTCTGGAGTTCGGTCATGGCGCCGCTGTCACGTCGCATCCTGCTGCTCGCGGCGCTCTGCCTTTCAGTCTCCTCGCCGGCTTTCGCCCAGCAACTCAACCTGATGCAGGCGACCTGCGCCGACTATAGCGGCATGAGCGAAAACGACCGCACCCAGCTCTCGCTCTGGCTGGCCGGCTATTTCGCCGGCGGCGCGCAGCGCCCCGAAATCGATCTCTCCCGGATTGCAGCCGCCCCGGCCGAACTGGTCGCGCTCTGCGCCAAGGCGCCGCAAGCGCCGCTGATCAGCGCCGAGTCGCGCGCCGTCTTCATGCCGCCGCCGGCTCCCTGACCGTTGAAAATTCTGATCTTCTCAGCGGCGCTGGCCCTGGCCGGCGCCCTTCAGAGCGGTTTGGCGCGTTCGCAGCCGGCGCAAACCACGCTCACGCCCCTGCCCCCGCCGCGCCCGTTCGACCTCGACCTGCTGACGCGCGGTCCGATGCCGGCGATCGTGATACCGCCGCCTCCGCTGGCGACGGCGCCCCCGCCCGCGCCGAGCGCGCCGCCGCCGGACGCAACCTCCCCCGCGACATCGGAGCCCGATGAAGACGAGGGCCCGGAATGGCCGCGGCTGACGCCCGGCCAGAAGGCGGGCGCCGAGCCGGCCTTCGACCCCGACGAAAAGCCCGAGCGTCCAGGGATTTCAACCGATCCGGGCACCTCGATCGCCTGCCTGCCGAACGCGCTCAGACAGGCGATGGCCCGGGTCGCCGACAGGTTCGGCGCGGTCAAGGTGACGTCGACCTGGCGGCCGGCCTGGCGGGCGCGGCGCGGCTCCTATCACAAGCGTTGCGAGGCCGTGGATTTCCGCGTGCCGGGCGTGCGTCCGCGCCTCGTGCTGGATTTCGCGCGGGCTTTGCCGGGCGTGGGCGGCAACAAGGTCTATTGGAACGGCATCCTGCACCTCGACACCGGGCCGCGGCGCCTGTGGTGACGCCTGTCGCGGCGCGCCGCAGAAGGATGTTCTGATCAGGCGCCGCGCGCGCCGCGCAGCGGCTTCAGCTCGGCTCCGAGACATTGCACGTGCATGTCCCTGACATCCTCGGGCAATTGCTGCCTTGCCAGGCTCTTCGCATAGGTCCGGCACGAGGTGAGATCATCCACCTTCAGCTCCCGGAGATCGTAGACCACGTCGCCCGTCGTCATCAGATAGGAGATCAGAAGCAGGATTTTGACCATCGAAGAAGCCTCGCGCCTGGTGATTCGCAGATGCCCTCGCACGCATCATGTCATTATTGTTGCAGCGCGAAAGCCCGTTGGCCGATGGGCTGGGGATGGCCGGGCAGACCCGTGTTCAGAAGCGGCTTGTCTTCCGGCAGCGACAGCGCCCGGCACAGCGCCGCGCCGTCGCCAGGCAAGGATGCGAGATCGCATTCGCGCGCAAAATCGCCGTCGAAGCTGCGCCAGCCCTCGAGGTTGCGCCAGGGCACGGCGATCGGAAGCGGCAGGCCCGCCTCGACGATATCGGCGATCAGCGGACGCAAGCCGCCGCCTTCGGCTTCCGTCTTGCCGAATTTGTTGAGGATGACGAGATCGGGCGCGAATTGAAGAACCAGAAGCTGCGCTCAAATCTCGAGCGGCTGGCCAATTGGCTCGTGGCTCACGACGCCCAGACGGGCTCCACCGGCCGCATCACCCTGCCCTTCGACAAACGGGTTCTGGCGGCGCGGCTGGGCATGGCGCCGGAGGTCCTGTCCCGGTCGATGGCGGCGCTGGGGCCCTACCGCGTGACGGTGAGCGGCCCCCAGGTCCAGATCGGCGACAGGGATGCGCTGACGAAGCTGGCGCAACCCTCGATCGCGACCGACGCCCCGGCCAACTGACCGGATTTGCGGCAAGCCGGGCGTTCAGCCTGCCTTCTTGCGCTCCGCGATCCTGGCGAGATCGGTCAGCAGGCGGCGCGTGCCCTTGAGCCGGTCCTCGGCCGTCTCGAAATCGTCGATGAAGACGACGCGCATATCCGGACGCACCTTGGCCAGCGTCCCCTGCTTGGCGACATAGCCGACCAGCCCCTCGGGATTGGCGAACTGGTTGTCGCGGAACGAGACGATGATGCCCTTGGGCCCCGCCTCGACCTTCTCGACATTGGCGCGGCGGCAGAGCGCCTTGATCGTCACGATCTCCAGCAGCT
>JBKBRD010000479.1:0-2587 GCA_046292405.1 Allobosea sp.
GGGCTTACGCTCAGCAAGTCCCGCGCCAGCGTAAAAACATAATGATCCGAGAGACTTGGACCAATAGAACCGGCTTTGCCCCCGGCAGATTCGTCAGGGATCGGCGTGCGACCCGGCAGGATTTGCCGATGCGGCTGGCAGCACGGGCGCAAAGCCGGTATAGAACCGCCAGCCGCGCAGATGCGCGATCGGGACCCGTAACGCAGCATGACCGCGCCGCTGAACTCGCTGGACATCGCCAAGCCGAAGGCGGCGACGCGCGTCGTCGCGGCGATGTCGGGCGGCGTCGATTCCTCCGTCGTCGCCGCCCTGCTGCAGCGCGAAGGCTACGAGGTCATCGGCGTCACGCTGCAGCTCTACGACCATGGCGCCGCCATCCACCGCGCCGGCTCCTGCTGCGCCGGGCAGGATATTCACGACGCCCGCCGCGTCGCCGAGGCGATCGGCATCCCCCATTACGTGCTCGATTACGAAAGCCGCTTTCGCGACGCGGTGATCGAGCGCTTCGCCGAGAGCTATCTCGCCGGCGAGACGCCGATCCCCTGCGTCGAGTGCAATCGCACCGTCAAGTTCCGCGACCTGCTCGGCCTCGCCCAGGAGTTGGGCGCCGACGCGCTGGCGACGGGGCATTACGTCGTCAGCCGCGACCTCGGCAACGGCCATCGCGGCCTGTATCGCGCCGCCGACGCCAGCCGCGACCAGAGCTATTTCCTCTATGCGACCACCCAGGCGCAGCTCGATCTGCTGCGCTTCCCGCTCGGCCATCTCGACAAGGCGCGCACCCGCGAGCTCGCCGCCGAACTCGGCCTCGCCATCGCCGACAAGCCCGACAGCCAGGACATCTGCTTCGTTCCCAATGGCCGCTATGCCGATGTGATCGAGCGGCTGAAGCCCGGCGCCTCGCGGCCGGGCGAGATCGTGCATCTCGACGGGCGCGTGCTCGGGCGTCATGACGGCGTGCTGCGCTACACCGTCGGCCAGCGCAAGGGGCTGGGGCTGAGCGCGGCCGAGCCGCTCTATGTGCTGCGGCTCGACGCCGACGCCGCCCGCGTCGTCGTCGGCCCGCGCGAGGCGCTGGGCGTGCGCAAGATCCGCCTGCGCGACGTGAACTGGCTGGGCGAGACGCCGCTGGCCGCCCTGGCGCCCGAGGGTCTGGAGGTCGCCGTGCGCGTCCGCTCCACCCGCGAGCCGCGCGAGGCGAGGCTGAGCCTCGACGCCGACGGCGCCTGCGTCACCCTGGCCACGGATGAGGAGGGCGTTTCGCCCGGCCAGGCCTGCGTGATCTATGCCGACGCCGGCCCTGGCGCGCGGGTTCTGGGCGGCGGCGTGATCATGCGCCCGCAGCTCGCCGAACCCTTGCGCGACACCGCCCCCGCCCTCGCTTTGTCCTGAGCCCGAGCCCGCATGCCCGTCACCTATGATCTCGAAGGCCAGAAGCGCGTCTACGCGACCTGGGCGAAGTTTTACGACAAGGTCTACCAGCGCATGCTGTCGCGCCCGCAGCGCGAGGCCGTGGCCGCCGCCTGCGCCTGCGGGCCCGACATTCTCGAGATCGGCGTCGGCACGGGCCTGACCCTGCCCTATTTCACGCCGGAATCGCGCGTCTACGGCGCGGATCTGTCGCTCGACATGCTGAAGGTCGCCAACCGCAAGGTCGCGACGCAGCATCTCGGCCATGTCCGCGGGCTGATGGTGATGGATGCCTGCCGCCTCGGTTTCGAGGCCGAGCGCTTCGACGCGGTGACGGCGCAATTCGTGATCACCCTGGTGCCCGATCCCGAGCAGGCGCTGACCGAGATGGACCGTGTCCTCAAGCCCGGCGGCGAGATCGTCATCTCCAGCCGGCTGGTCGACGATGGCGGGGTGCTCGCCCCCTTCTGGGCCGCGCTTGCGCCGCTGGCCAAGGCTGTCGGCTGGAGCACGGACTTCAAGGTCAGCCGTCTGACGGGCTGGGCCGCGCGCAGCGGCCGCTATGAGACGGTTCATGTCGGGCGCGGCTATTTCAAGGTGGTGCGGCTGCGCAAGACGGCGTCGGCCGCCTGACGCGCGGAACGCGGAATTAATCGCCGCGGTGAGGGTTGACGGCGCCACCCCCGCCCTCCTATATCGCGCCCTCGACGGCAGGCCACGGCCTGCGCCGTCCGGGGCGGGGTAGCTCAGCTGGTTAGAGCAGCGGAATCATAATCCGCGTGTCGGGGGTTCGAGTCCCTCTCCCGCTACCATCACGAAAGCTGTCCTCCTTCAGTTTCGTGCAATCCCCTTGCAGCTGAGAGCCTGAACTCTCTAAGGGATACATCCCGTCGCGTCGGCCGCGCAGGCGCGCGATCCGGCTCGCGGGGCGCTTCCGGCGCGGATCGATAGGCCTGGACATCAGACTGATGGCGTATACGGACCCGATGGAGACCCTCCTGACGCTGGAGCAGGATCTGCGCCAGAAGATCGCGCTCAGGATCGCGCAGGAACGCGGCGAGCCGACCGCCGCCGTTCCGACCGAGGATCAGCTGACGGCAGCCGGCGACGCCATCGACGCCTGGCGGGACGATATCGAAGCGGAGCAAGACCCTCGGGCGTTCAGGGAGCAGACGCC
>JBKBRD010000480.1:0-2549 GCA_046292405.1 Allobosea sp.
AGAGCTTCCTGCTGCAGGACGCCTTCGGCACCTCGACGGAGTTCGTCTGGTTCGAGAATTACGCCGAGCTGTTCAAGGATCCCGGCTACTTCAAGGCGCTGATCAACACCGCGATCTTCTCGACCTTCGTCTGCATTCTCTCGCTTTCGATCGCGCTGCTCTTCGCCGTGATGGCCGACCGGCAGATCCGCGGCGCCGAAATCTACAAGACCCTGCTGATCTGGCCCTATGCGGTCGCGCCCGCGGTGGCCGGCGTGCTCTGGATCTTCATGTTCGATCCGTCGCTCGGCATGCTGGCGCGCGGCCTCGCCAGCCTCGGCGTCAACTGGAATCCGCGGCTGAACGGCAATGACGCGATGCTGCTCGTCATCCTCGCCGCGACCTGGAAGCAGATCAGCTATAATTTCCTGTTCTTCCTGGCGGGGCTGCAATCGATCCCCAAGAGCGTGATCGAGGCCGCCGTCATCGACGGGGCGCGGCCGTGGCGGCGGTTCTGGACCATCGTCTTCCCGCTGCTCTCGCCGACGACCTTCTTCCTGCTGGTCGTCAACATCGTCTACGTCTTCTTCGACACGTTCGGCATCATCGACACCGTCACCGGCGGCGGCCCCTCGGGCGCCACCGAGACGCTGGTCTACAAGGTCTATTCCGACGGCAAGGGCGGCTCCAATCTCGGCGGCTCGGCGGCGCAATCGGTGATCCTGCTGATCATGGTGATCGGCATGACCGCCTTCCAGTTCCGCTTCATCGAGCGCAGGGTGAGTTATTGATGGTTGAGCTCTCGCAGGGCGCCGGCCAGTTCGTGTCATTCCGGGCGAATGGCGAGCGGCGAATGGCGAAGGATCGGGGGACGCCGTTGCGGGGACTGCCTGGCCCTTCGCAATTCGCCATTCGCTACTCGCCCCCGAACGGAGCCCGCTGATGGTCGAAGACCGCCGCCTGGGCGACGCCATCGCCTATGTCATTCTCACCATCGGCGTGCTGATCGTCGCTTTTCCGGTCTGGCTGACCTTCGTCGCCTCGACCTGGGACGCCGCGACCATCATCAACGGGCAGCTGCCGCTCTATCCCGGCCCGAAATTCTTCGAGAATTACTACCGCATCCTGTTCATCGGCACCTCGGGCACGACGCGCGAGCCGGTGCTGAACATGATGCTGAACTCCTTCATCATGGCGATGGCGATCGCGCTGGGGAAGATCTTCATCTCGGTGCTCTCCGCCTACGCCATCGTCTATTACCGCTTCCCGTTCCGGATGGCGGCGTTCTGGATCATCTTCGTCACGCTGATGCTGCCGGTGGAAGTCCGCATCTTCCCGACCTTCAAGGTCGTGTCGGACCTCAGCATGCTCGACACCTATCAGGGGCTGGCGGTGCCGCTGATCGCCTCGGCGACCGGCACGCTGCTGTTCAGGCAGTTCTTCATGACCATCCCCGACGAGTTGCTGGAGGCCTCGCGCATCGATGGCGCAGGTCCGTTCCGCTTCTTCAAGGACACGGTCGTGCCGCTCTCGATCACAACCATCGCGGCGCTGTTCGTGATCCAGTTCATCTATGGCTGGAACCAGTATCTCTGGCCGCTGCTGGTGACGACCAAGGACTCGATGCAGACCATCGTCATCGCCATCAAGAAGATGATCGTCACCTCCGACGCGCTCACCGAATGGCAGCTCGCCATGGCCACCGCCATGCTGGCGATGCTGCCCCCCGTCCTCGTCGTCGTCCTGATGCAGCGGCTCTTCGTCAAGGGGCTGGTGGAGACGGAAAAATAGCTGCGAATGGCGAGTAGCGAATGGCGAATGGCCATTTCCGCTCGCCATTCGCCATTCGCCATTCGCTACTCGCCAGGAACCCCATGGCCCAAGTCACTCTCACCAACGTCAAGAAGGTCTATTTCGGCGGCGTCGAGGCCGTGAAGGGCGTCTCGCTCGAGATCCCCGATGGCGGCTTCTGCGTGCTCGTCGGTCCCTCCGGCTGCGGCAAGTCGACCTTGCTGCGCATGGTCGCCGGGCTTGAGACGATCTCCTCGGGCGAGATTTCGATCGGCCCCCGAATCGTCAACGAGATCGGCCCGGCCGAGCGCGACATCGCCATGGTCTTCCAGAATTACGCGCTCTACCCGCATATGAGCGTCTACGACAACATGGCCTATGGGCTGCGCAATCTCGGCACGCCCAAGGACGAGATCGACAGCCGGGTGAAGGAAGCCGCGCGCATCCTGGCCATCGAGCCGCTGCTCGACCGCAGGCCCAAGCAGCTCTCGGGCGGGCAGCGCCAGCGCGTCGCCATGGGCCGCGCCATCGTGCGCAAGCCGCAGGTGTTCCTGTTCGACGAGCCGCTCTCCAACCTCGACGCCAAGCTGCGCGTGCAGATGCGCGTCGAGATCAAGAAGCTGCAGCGGGCGCTGGGCGTCACCGCGCTCTACGTCACGCATGACCAGGTCGAGGCGATGACCTTGTCCGACAAGCTGGTGGTGATGAATGGCGGCCGGGTCGAGCAGATCGGCCTGCCCGCCGAGGTCTACAAGAAGCCGGCGAGCAAATTCGTCGCG
>JBKBRD010000481.1:0-2548 GCA_046292405.1 Allobosea sp.
GGGTGAGCTCGGCCGCGGCCTTCACAAGGGCGGCAGGCCGTTGCGCTTCTTGATTGTCGCCAGCGCGAAATTCGATTCGACCGACTGGATGCATTTCAGCCGCGTCACCTTCTGCTTGAGAAAGCGCTCATAGCCTTCGATGCCGTCGGTCAGCACCCGCAGCAGATAATCCTGCGAGCCGGTCATCAGATAGCACTCGCTGACCTCGCTCCAGCTTTCCACCGCCTTCTCGAACTCGGCGATGTTCTCCTGCGTCTGCTGCGACAGCCGCACCGAGACGAAGACGCTGAAAGGCAGCCCGTAAGCCTTGGCGTCGACGATGGCCGCATAGCCCTGGATGACGCCGGTCTCTTCCAGCCGCTTCAGCCGTCGCAGGCAGGGCGTCGGCGACAGGCCCACCGACTCCGACAGCTCCTGATTGGTGATGCGGCCATTGTCCTGCAGCACGGCCAGGATGCGGCGATCGGTGATGTCGAGCATGTGCTGCTCCTCTCTGCTGATATTTTAGCATAAACCTGTTGCAATCAGCTTGTAGAGAGCGAGATCGGGCCAAGCAATCGCGGCGCTTCGGCTCTATCCTGCTGCGATCGGCGACGGTCCATGCGGGCCTTGTCGCGCAGCCATTCATTCGACAGCGAGGGCGCCATGAGCCAGGACGATTATCACAAGGATCGCATCGCCAATCGCAAGCTGCACCCGGAAACCCTGATGATGGGCTTCGGCTATTCCCCGGCGATGTCGGAAGGCTCGCTGAAGCCGCCGATCTTCCTGACCTCGACCTTCGTTTTCGAGAATGCGCAGCAGGGCAAGGACTTCTTCGACCTGACCTCGGGCCGCCGCCAGCCCAAGCCGGGCGAGAAATCCGGCCTGGTCTATTCGCGCTTCAACCACCCGAACATGGAGATCCTGGAGGACAGGCTGGCGATCTGGGACGAGGCCGAGCGCTGCGCCGTCTTCGCCAGCGGCATGGCGGCCATCGCCACCACCTGCTTCGCCTTCCTGCGGCCGGGCGACGCCATCGTGCATTCGCGCCCGCTCTATGGCGGCAGCGAGACCCTGCTCAAGAACCAGATGGGCGCCTTCGGCGTCACGGCCTTCGGCTTCACCAACGGGCTCGACATCGCCCAGATGCGCGAGACCGCCAAGGCCGCCGCCGCCAAGGGCCGCGTCGGCATGATCCTGGTCGAGACGCCGGCCAACCCGACCAACGGACTGGTCGACCTCGCCGCCTGCAAGCTCATCGCCGACGAACTCGAAGCGTCGCAGGGCCATCGCCCGCCGGTGGTGGTCGACAACACCATGCTCGGCCCGAAATATCAGAAGCCGCTGAAGCAGGGCGCCGATCTCTCGCTGCTCTCGCTGACGAAATATGTCGGCGGCCATTCCGACCTGGTCGGCGGCTCGATCAGCGGCTCGGAGGCGCTGGTGCGGCAGGTCAAGAGCTGGCGCGGCTCGCTTGGCACGCAGCTCGACCCTAACTCCTGCTGGATGCTGATGCGCTCGCTCGAGACGCTCGACATCCGCATGAGCCGCGCCAACGAGAACGCCCGGCTGGTGGCGGATTATCTTTCAGGCCACCCCAAGATCGCGCGGGTGCATTATCTCGGCAATCTCGCGCCGGCCGACGCGCGCAAGCCGGTTTTCGACCGGCAATGCTCGGCCGCCGGGTCGACCTTCGCGTTCGATGTCGTGGGCGGCGAGAAGGAGGCGTTCGCTCTGCTGGACAATCTGCAGATCATGAAGCTGGCGGTGTCGCTGGGCGGCACCGAGACGCTGGTTTCGCATCCCGCGGCGATGACGCATTCCGGCGTCGCGCGTGAGCTGCGCGAGGAAATCGGCCTGACGGACGCGCTGATCCGCATTTCCGTCGGCATCGAGAACATCGAGGATCTGATCTCGGACCTGGCGCAGGCGCTGGAGGCGGTGTGAGCAGGCTGCGCCGCGGGCGGTGATTCTCCAGCCCTCATCCTGAGGAGCTGCGAAGCAGCGTCTCGAAGGATGGTCCAGACTGCGCGCGAACCGCGCCTCCTGGAGCATTCTTCGAGACGCGATCCTTCAGATCGCTCCTCAGAATGAGGGCTGAACTTAGGCTGCGGCTGCGGCTGAGCTGAAGCGCTAGACCCCGATCCGCCCCCAGCCCGGCAGCTTCAGCGCCGGCTGCCTGAGGTCGAAGCCCGCCACCAGCCCGAGCAGGTTGATCTCGACGCCTTCCACCCAGCCGAGCGTGATGCCGGCGAGGCCGTAGGCCGAGGCCTGGATCCCAGTGCGGCTCGGCGTCAGCCCGGCATAGAGCCCGTCGTTGCGCCAATCCTTGCCGATCGCGGTGGGCGGCAGCGCCTGGGCGAGCTGCGGCGTCTCGGCCAGGACATGCTGTACGAAACTGTTGGAGTTCGGGCCCGGCCAGGCGAGATAGCTGCCCGGTTTGACATAGGGGTAGCTCTGCACCGCCAACCTGATCTGCGGGATCAACCGCTCCGCCGCCTCGCCGCGCAGCTCCGTCACCAACTCGGGATCGTTGCCGAACCAGCGTCCATCCGCCTCGCGGTGG
>JBKBRD010000482.1:0-2542 GCA_046292405.1 Allobosea sp.
GGCGTCGCCTGGTGGAGCGGCCATGGCCGTAACGGGCGCACGGGCTTGCGCAGCTTCTCGGTGTCGGGCCGCGTCAGGCAGCCGGGCGTCAAGCTCGCGCCGGCCGGCATCACCGTGCGCGCGCTGATCGAAGAGTATTGCGGGGGGATGCAGGAGGGCCATCGCTTCCACGCCTATCTGCCCGGCGGCGCGTCCGGCGGCATCCTGCCGGCCAGCATGGACGATATCCCGCTGGATTTCGGCACGCTCGAGAAACATGGCTGCTTCATCGGCTCGGCGGCGGTGGTCGTGCTGTCGGACCGCGACGATCTGCGCGCGGCGGCCCTCAACCTGATGCGCTTCTTCGAGGATGAGAGCTGCGGGCAATGCACCCCATGCCGGGTCGGCACGCAGAAGGCGGCGTTGCTGATGCAGCGGCCGGTCTGGGACCTCGATCTATTGGCCGAACTCTCTCAGGTGATGCGCGACGCCTCGATCTGCGGGCTCGGGCAGGCCGCCTCCAACCCGCTGAGCTGCGTCATCCGCTATTTTCCAGAGGCGTTCGGCGCTGAGGTCGTCGCCTCATGAGCCCGAACATCGTTTTCGAACTGAATGGCGAACGCGTCGAGGCCAGCCCCGGCGAGACGATCTGGCAGGTGGCGCAGCGGCTGGGCGTCGCCATCCCGCATCTCTGCTATTCGCCAGCCCCCGACTACCGCGCCGACGGCAATTGCCGCGCCTGCATGGTCGAGATCGAGGGCGAGCGCGTGCTCGCCGCCTCCTGCCTGCGCCAGCCCAGCATGGGCATGAAGGTCCACACCGAAAGCCGGCGCGCCGAGGCGGCCCGCGCCATGGTGATGGAGCTGCTGGTCGCCGACCAGCCGCCGCGCGCTGCCGCGCATGATCCGACCTCAGCCTTCTGGGGCTGGGCCGAGACGATCGGCGTCACGCAAAGCCGGTTTCCGAGCGTTGCGCGCTGGCAGCCCGATCTCAGCCATGCCGCCATGAGCGTCAATCTCGACGCCTGCATCCAATGCGGCCTGTGCGTGCGCGCCTGCCGCGAGGTCCAGGTCAACGACGTCATCGGCATGGCCTACCGCAATGCCGGCGCCAAGATCGTCTTCGATTTCGACGACCCGATGGGCCAGTCCACCTGCGTCGCCTGCGGCGAATGCGTGCAGGCCTGCCCGACAGGGGCGCTGATGCCGCAGAGCCTGCTCGACGCCGAGCAGACCCGCACGATCTGGCCCGACCGCTCGGTCGATTCGCTGTGCCCCTATTGCGGCGTCGGCTGCCAGATCCGCTATGGCGTCAAGGAAGACCGCATCGTCCTCGCCGAGGGCCGCGACGGGCCGGCCAACCACAACCGTCTCTGCGTCAAGGGGCGCTTCGGCTTCGATTACGTCCAGCATCCGCACCGGCTGACCAAGCCGCTGATCCGCCTGCCGAACCGCCCGAAACATGCCGGCGATCAGGTCGATCCGGCCAATCCCTGGACGCATTTTCGCGAGGCGGAGTGGGACGAGGCGCTCGCCGTCGCCGCGAACGGGCTGGCCGCCATCCGCGACCGCAAGGGGCGCAAGGCGCTGGCCGGCTTCGGCTCGGCCAAGGGCTCGAACGAGGAGGCCTATCTGTTTCAGAAGCTGGTGCGCACCGGCTTCGGCTCCAACAATGTCGACCATTGCACCAGGCTGTGCCACGCCTCCTCGGTGGCGGCGCTGATGGAGGGCGTGAATTCCGGCGCCGTCACCGCCCCCTTCGCGGCCGCGCTCGACGCCGAGCTGATCATCGTCATCGGCGCCAATCCGACGGTGAACCACCCGGTCGCGGCGACCTTCATCAAGAACGCGGCCAAGCGCGGCGCAAGGCTGGTGGTGATGGATCCGCGCGGGCAGGCGCTCACCCGCCATGCCTGGCGCCATCTCGCCTTCAAGCCCGGCAGCGACGTGGCGATGCTCAACGCCATGCTGCACACCATCATCGCGGAAGGGCTGGCCGACGAACAGTATGTCGCCGCCTATACCGAAGGCTTCAAGCGGCTGAAGCAGAGCGTCGCCGGCTTCCCGCCCGAGGCGATGGCGCCTGTCTGCGGCATACAAGCCGAGACGCTGAAGGAGGTCGCACGCGCCTATGCGCGCTCGCCGTCCGCCATCATCTTCTGGGGCATGGGAATCAGCCAGCATGTCCACGGCACCGACAATGCGCGCTGCCTGATCGCGCTCGCCATGATCACCGGCCAGATCGGCCGCAAGGGCACGGGGCTGCATCCCTTGCGCGGGCAGAACAATGTTCAGGGCGCGTCCGACGCCGGGCTGATTCCGATGGTCTATCCCGACTACCAATCGGTGGAGAAGGCCGAGGTCCGCGCCATTTTCGAGGCGTTCTGGGGCCAGTCGCTCGATCCGGCCAAGGGGCTGACGGTGGTCGAGATCATCGACGCGATCCATGAAGGCGCGATCTCGGCCATGTATATCGAGGGCGAGAACCCGGCGATGTCGGATCCTGACCTGAACCATGCCCGCGGCGCGCTGGCGAAGCTCGAGCATCTGGTCGTGCAGGATCT
>JBKBRD010000483.1:0-2538 GCA_046292405.1 Allobosea sp.
GGCGAAGGCCTCGAGCCGGGCCGCCACGGTCTCATCGGCCGCGACCAGCGCTTCAGTGGGATCGCGCGTCCACGCAAGCGCCCCCGAGGCTGCCTCTCGGGCGAAAACGACGTCGCCGTCGAGCAGGTCGTTGGCCAGCAGGATCGCGGGAAGGGGCGGGCGCTTGGGCGTCGTGCTCATCAGGCCGCCTCCGCAAGGGTCAGCCTCAGCCCGTCGAGAACGTCGGACCAGATGATCTGGCAGGACAGGCGCGATGTCGGCCAGAGCAGCGGCAGCGTGTCGAGCGCGTCGATTTCCTCCTCACGCGGGGAGGGCAGCCGGGACGCCCAGTCGGGCGCCACGACGACATGGCAGGTGGCGCAATCGCAGGAGCCGCCGCAATGGCCCTCGATGCCGAGCTTGTAGTCGCGCAGGATCTCCATGACGCGCCAGCCTTCGACCGGCTCCAGCGCATGCTCGGTTCCCTGTCTGTCGATGACGTAAACCGTCGCCATTGGGTCTTCGTCCCCGTTCTTTATTCCGAACGAAGTCTAGTCCAGGCACGAGGTCCGATCAATTTACATGACGTAGTTGTATTTGTTGAATTGCACATGGTTGCGAGTATAATTTGCTCCGCAACCGAGCCGACGGGCGCCCGTCTCAGCTCAGGGCGAAGGTCGAGGCGTGTGAAATCCGGACGCGGACCTTCTCGCCGATGGCGGGGGCGACCTGGCTGGTCAGGTCGAGCGCCAGCCGCTTGGGCAGGCCCGCGACGGCAATGTCGGCGCGCCGGAGCGAGCCGGTGCGCCTGACCTGCTCGACGACGCCGACTATGGAGAGCGGCGCGTCGTCGACGATTTTCAGATGGTGCGGGCGGACATACAGCGCGGCCGGGCCGCTATGATTCTGGGTCAACCCGCCCAGGACGGGCCCGTCTCCGAGAAAGGCCTGGCCGCCGACGATTCTGACAGGCAGGCGGTTGGCTTCTCCCAGAAACTCGCAGACGAAAGGCGAGGCCGGGTGGTCGTAGACGTCGTCGGGCGTGCCGACCTGCTCGAGACGCCCTTCGTTGAGAATGGCGACCCGGTCGGCCAGTTCCAGCGCCTCTTCCTGATCATGCGTGACGAACATGGTGGTATGGCCGGTTCGATTGTGCAGGTCGCGCAGCCAGGCTCGCAGATCCTTGCGGATCCTGGCGTCGAGCGCGCCAAAGGGCTCGTCCAGCAGCAGCACTTGCGGCTCGATCGCCAGCGCGCGGGCCAGGGCGACGCGCTGACGCTGCCCGCCCGAAAGCTGCGCCGGATAGCGCGTTTCAAGCCCCGGCAGCTGCACGAGTTCGAGCAGCGCCGCGACGCGGCGGCCGATCTCCGCCTCGCCGGGCCGCTGGGCGCGCGGCCGCGCGCGCAGACCGAAGGCGATGTTGTCGGCCACCGTCATCGTCTTGAACAGGGCGTAGTGCTGGAAGACGAAGCCGATCCGGCGGTCGCGCAGCGACAGCGCGCGGGTGTCGACATCGCCGAAGCAGACGCTGCCCGCATCGGCCTCTTCGAGACCGGCAATCAGGCGCAGGAGCGTGGTCTTGCCGGAGCCGGAGGGGCCGAGAAGCGCCACGAGTTCGCCGGGCGCTATGTCGAGCGAGACGTTCCGCAACGCCTGGAACGCCTGGAAGCGCTTGTCGATGGACGCGATCGTCACGGCGACGGACATGGGCGTTCCTGTGATCAATGACGGCGCGAGGCGGCGATCGCGTCGCCATAGCGCCATTCGAGGAGGGTTTTCAGCGCCAGCGTCACGAGCGCGAGCCCGGCCAGCAGAGAGGCCACGGCGAAGGCGGCGGCGCTCATGTACTCGTTGTATAAGATCTCGACATGCAGCGGCATGGTGTTGGTCAGGCCGCGGATCTTGCCGGAAACCACGGCTACGGCCCCGAATTCGCCCATCGCCCGGGCGTTGCAGAGCAACACGCCGTAGAGCAGGCTCCACTTCACATTGGGCAGGGTGACCGCGAAGAACACCCGCCAGGGCGAGGCGCCCAGCGTGAGCGCGGCTTCCTCGTCGCTGGAGCCGAGCGCTTGCATATGCGGGATCAATTCGCGCGCGACGAAGGGGAAGGTGACGAAGATCGTCGCCAGCACCAGACCCGGAAGGGCGAAGATGATTTCGATGCCGTTCGCCTTGAGGAAGGGACCGAGATATCCCTGCGCCCCGAAGAGCAGCACGAAGACCAGTCCCGAGATCACCGGCGAGACCGAGAATGGCAGATCGATCAGGCTGGTCAGCAGGTTCTTGCCGCGGAATTCGAATTTCGCGATCGCCCAGGCCGCCGCGATCCCGACCACGAGGTTAAAGGGCACGGCGATGGCCGCAACCAGCAGCGTCAGGCAGATGGCGGCCAGCGCATCGGGCTCGGTCACGGCGTCGCGGTAGGCCGCCCAGCCGCGCGAGCCGGCCTCGACGAAGACACAGAGCAGCGGCAACAGCAGGAACAGCGCCAGGAAACCAAGCGTCAGCCCGATCAATCCCAGCTTGACCGGCCCGCTCTCATCGCCGACGCGACGC
>JBKBRD010000484.1:0-2537 GCA_046292405.1 Allobosea sp.
GCGAGAGCCATCTGGACCCGTGCGGCTGCCCGGCCGACATTGACCCGCGCGCGCCAGGCGGCGCTGGCGACCAGAAGCCAATCATCGACGATCGGGTCGCGTTTCTGGAGTTGCATCGCGATTTCGTTGTTTGCGTCGGTGACCGTCGCCATGAAGCGGGTCAAGGCCTGTGGCGCCTCGGTCAACACGCTGGCGCTCCGGCGCGGCAGCGGCTCCGACAAGGCGGCGTCGACCGCCGTCCGGCCGTCCAGCACCGCCTGGTACTGCGCGCGGATCGTGTTCTGCAGCGCCGTCAATGCCGGGTCTCCGGCGTTGCCGAGGCCGGCGATCGCCGCGCGCGCGCTCTCGTCGATCCGTTTGCGATAGGTCAGCAGGTCCGATTTGGCGGAAGCATCCATCGGATTGGCGTTGGCAAGCGCGGTTTTGACGGCGCCGGTTTCCAGCCGCAGCGTCAGCAAAGTGCTGAACAGGGAGGTGCTCGCTGTGACGCGGGATTCGAGCATCCTGCCGACAGCCTGCTGTTTAACCGCTTTGAACAGATCGGAGGCGCCGCTTTGGATCAGGAGGAGACCGAGGCCACCCACCACAATGCCAATGAGCGTGCGAACCCGCAGGTTACGGAACCTAAACATGCGTCTTCTCCCAGCCATGTCCTGAAGAATCCAAAAATGACCTAAGGGAATGATCTGAAGATTTGGTTGATGCGTTCGGCTGAAATCGCGCCGACCCCGGCGGGCGCCACCGTGCGAGATGGCGTGCGCGGCGCTTCCAGCACCCGAAGAAATGCTCTAGGAGCGTGCTCACCCAGTTTCCCAGCGAGGCTATTCGCCATGGCGCATGACCTGTCCCTTCCGAGCCAGCAGCTCGTCACGGTCTTCGGAGGCTCCGGCTTCGTCGGGCGCCATGTCGTGCGCGCCTTGGTGAAGCGCGGTTATCGCGTGCGGGTGGCGGTGCGCCGGCCCGATCTCGCCGGTTTCCTGCAGCCGCTGGGCATGGTCGGCCAGATCCAGGCCGTGCAGGCCAATCTGCGCTATCCCGAGTCGGTCGCGGCCGCACTCAAGGGCGCCGACGCCGTCGTGAACCTCGTCGGCATTCTGCAGGAAGGCGGCCGCCAGAATTTCCAGAGCGTTCAGGCCCGCGGCGCCCGCGCCATCGCCGAGGCCGCAGCTGCGCTCGGCGTCACGCGCTTCGTCCAGCTCTCGGCCATCGGCGCCGCGCGCGAATCGAAATCGCTCTATGCCCGCAGCAAGGCGGAAGGGGAGGCGGCCGTGCTGGCCAGCGTCCCCGGCGCCGTCATCCTGCGCCCCTCCATCGTCTTCGGGCCGGAGGACAGCTTCTTCAACCGTTTTGCCTCGCTCGCCCGCATGCTGCCGGTGCTGCCGCTGATCGGCGGCGGCGAGACCCGCTTTCAGCCCGTCTTCGTCGGCGATGTCGCGGAGGTGGTGGCGCGCGGCGTCGATGGCGCGCTGCAGCCCGGCACGGTCTATGAGCTCGGCGGCCCGGAGGTGAAGAGCTTCCGCGAACTCCTCGCCTATATCTGCGAGGTCACCGGGCGCAAGCGGCCGCTCATCGGCCTGCCTTTCCCCGTCGCCAGGATCCAGGCGCGGATTTTCGAAATCGTCGACATGCTGACGCTGGGACTGATGCCGGACGCGTTCAGGCTGACCCGCGACCAGGTGACGCTGCTCGAAAGCGACAATGTCGTCTCCGACGCCGCCAGGACGGAAGGACGCTGCTTCGAAGGGCTCGGAATCGCGCCGACCTCGGTCGAGGCGGTGGTCCCGTCCTATCTCTGGCGCTTCCGCAAGACCGGCCAGTTTGACACGCAGCGGGCCGGCTGAGCCGGGGCTGGCGTGCGGCCATGAGTTTCGACCTCGTCATCTATGATTGCGACGGCACGCTGATCGACACCGAGACGCTGTATGGCGAGGTCAGCCTCGCCGCCTGCCATCGTCTCGGACTGACGAGCTGGACGCTCGACCATTATGTCGACAGTCTGGTCGGCATCCCCTGGTCGGACGGGATCAAGATCATCGAGGCCGCGCATGGGCGGCCGCTGCCCGCTGATTTCGAGGCGCGGATCGAGGCCGAGGTCGAGCAGCGGCTCTCGGCCGAGCTGCGCGCCCTGCCGGGCGTGCGCGAAGCGCTGGCGCGCATCGGCGGCAGGCGCTGCGTCGCGTCCTCGACGAGCCTCGCGCCCCTGCGCCGCAACCTCGCCATCACCGGGCTGCTCGAGCTGTTCGACCCGCATGTCTATTCGGCTTCGCAGGTCGCGCGCGGCAAGCCGGCGCCGGACGTGTTCCTGCATGCGGCGGCTGCGATGGCGGTGGCGCCGCAGCGCTGCCTGGTGATCGAGGATTCGGCGCCGGGCGTGCAGGCGGCCAGGGCCGCCGGCATGACGGTGGTCGGCTTCACCGGCGTGTCGCATGACAAGGACCGCATGCGCACGCGCCTGACCCAAGCCGGCGCGCGCGAGACCATCGATCATTTCGATCGCTGGCCGGAGACCGTCCAGCGCCTGGCGGCCGCGGCCTGAC
>JBKBRD010000485.1:0-2533 GCA_046292405.1 Allobosea sp.
TTCCCCAGGCCGCCTCCAGCACCAGGCGGTCGGCCTGCATCACGGCGATCGCGACCCCCGGCTGCTGCTGATGGCTCAGCTGGAACGAGAGCCAGGAGGAAACATAGTCGAGAGCGGGGCTGAGCCAGGGTGTCATCGTCGCTATCCGGTTGGGTGCGGAGCCGGCACTATGGCGACGCCCGGCCGGGATCGGAAGCCGCAGCCATGGCTGCCGCGCCATGCAAGCGCCTCGGTGGGGACAGAGGGCACGCTCAGAACCGCTTTCGCTTGCCCTTGCGGGCGCGCCATGGCATCCGTCCGGCCAATTCGAAAGGGACCAGTCACGTGGACAAGACAGAACTCGCGAAGCTCGAAAGCTATCTGCGGCGCACTTTCGCCAATCATGCGATCAGCGTGCGGGCGCGCATGAAGAAGAACGATTCCGCCGAAGTCTATCTCGGCGAGGAGTTCATCGGCATCATCCATGTCGATGACGAGGACGGCGACCGCTCGTTCAACTTCACCATGGCGATCCTGGACGTCGATCTCGCGGATTGACGGCGCGGCGGCTTGAGCCGCCCTATCGGATCATGCCGTCGATGGCGCGGCGCACGCCGCCGAGCATGAGTTCCCAATCGGCGATGATCGCCCGCGGGAAGCGGATGTTCACGTCCATCCCGCGATGGCGAAAGGTCACGCGGCAAAGCTCGTCCAATGGCTGGGTCGCGGCCGTGTCCACCGGGCAGCGGGCCGCGAAGCCGCGCCCGTCCGGCACCGACACGTAAAGCTCGTCGCCCTCATAGGGCGAACCTTTGCGAAAGCCGCGCACAACCAGCCCGCCGGGGTTCGACCAGACCGTGGTCGTGAGAAAGCGGGCGTAGACGGCCAGCTGCGTCGCCGGCTCGTTGACCTTGTCGGGCGGGCTCAGCGTCACCAGCATGGCGCTGCGGCTCTGAGGATCGGCCGGGCCGAAGCTCGGCCAGTCCAGCCGCAGGCGCACCATCCCGACGAGGCGGTTGCTGTCGTCGAGCGCCGGGCCGGTCAGGTGGCGCGGCACCATCAGCGCGACGTCGCCGATGCGGGCCGGCTGGGCCGTGGTCTGATCCAGAACCGGGGGGCGGCTGGCATAGAGCGCTGCGCCCGTGCCGAGCGTACCGAGGACGAGAACCGCCAAGGCGGCCTTGAGCAGGGCGCCGTCGGCGCGCGGCGGGGCCGGGCGCGGCCGCGTCAGCCGGGTGCGCGCCATGGCCGCGACGGTGGCGGCCTGATGGTGCCGGGCTGGGTGAGCAGCTGGATGAGACAGGGAAGCAGTCACGAGCCGAGCCTTCAATGGGATGCGCCACTGAAGCAGACCGCGCTTAACGAGCCGTAAACCATAGCTGCCCGCAACCGGCGGGCTAGAACTTAGCGCCGCTTCGCGCGTTAAAATTGCGCCGCTGTCGGAGGATCGATGCAGAAGCTTATCCATCAACTGGTCTACCGGTCCGTGTTTCGCGCGGCCAGGGTCGTCAGCCCATTGCAGGCGCTGCGCGACATCGTCACCGTCTCCAGCCGCAACAATGCGCGCGACGGCATCACCGGCTATCTGATTTTCGACGGTGAAACCTTCCTTCAGATTCTGGAGGGAGCGAGCGATGCGGTCGAGGCGACCTTCGCGCGCATCTCCCGCGACGCCAGGCACCGCGACCCGGAACTGTTGCTCGCCGGCGCCACAGCGGAGCGAGCCTTCTCGAAATGGGCGATGAACGGCTATCTCCGGCGCGAGGCCGACGCCCAGATTTTTGCGCGGCATGGCGTGTCCGGCGCTATCCCGGACGTCATTTCAGGTCAATCCGTGCTCGCCCTGGCGCGCGAGCTGGCGGCGGCGCAAAGCCCTGCCGGCTCGTAGGCGGCGGTCCCCGGGCCGCGTTAACCAAGGCTCCCGAGAAGCCTTCACACTCTGTAAACCATGCGGCAGGGTGTAGCTGGTTGCGTATGGAGTGACGGGCGTGCAGATCGATCCAGGGGCTATGGAGGCGCTGCAGGCGCTTGTCGTCGGCTTCGCCTTCGCAGGGCTCCTGGCCAGCGCCTTCGAACTGTTCACCATGCGCCGCGCCGATTTCAAGCTGCTGGAGTCGGGCGGCATCGCCGCCGTCGCCAGCGTGCCGGTCGTCGTCTTCAGCGCCCCCTTCCTCATCCTGCGCAACACGGCGCGCAGCCGGACGATCGAGGGCCGGCCCTTCGCCTTCGTCGTCATCGCCTGCCTGATCGCGGCGCTGTGGAGCATGGCGAGCGGCCGCGTCGTGCTCGATCTTCTGCAGATGATGACCGGCGCTTGACTAAGCCCTGCGGCGCCCGCCACTTCTGAAGCCGTGTTGCGATTTCAGCAAGGATGCGGGCCATGCCTCTTTACTCACTCGACGGCGCCCAACCGGAAACGGCGGGCGAGGGCCATTGGTGGCTGGCGCCCGACGCGCATGTAATCGGCCGCGTCAGGCTCGGCCGCGATGTCGGGATCTGGTTCGGAGCCGTGCTGCGCGGCGACAATGAGTGGATCGAGATCGGCGAAGGCACG
>JBKBRD010000486.1:0-2522 GCA_046292405.1 Allobosea sp.
TCAGCCGGCCGACATCGGCCTCGTCGACATTGGCGTAGATGTCGATGACGCGCAGATCCTGCGCGATCTGGAACAGGGTCGGGGTCGAGAGCGAGGCCGCCACCGTCTGGCCGAGATCGACCTGGCGCTGCACCACGACGCCGTCGACCGGCGAGCGGATGTCGGTGCGCTCGAGATCGATCAGGATATCCTTGAGCTTGGCCTGGCGCTGCGCTATCAGCGCCTCGCCGGACTGGATCTGCCCCTCCGCCAGCAGGATGTCGGCGTCGAGCCCGTTGAGCTCGGCCTTCGCCGAAGCGATCTGCGCCTCGTTGGAGGCGAGCGTCGCCGTCTGCACGTCGACCTGCGTGCGCGCCGTGTCGAGGCTCTGCTGGGCGCCCGCGCCGCGGCTGAACAGCTCGTTCTGCCGCTCGAAATTGCGCTTGGCGTCGGCGAGCTGCGCCGCCGTGCGGTCGCGCTGCGCCTCGATGTCCTTCACGGTCGAGTTGGCGCGCAGCCGCGTCGAGCGGGCGCGGTCGAGCTGGGCGCGCTTGACCACGAGATCGGCCTTGGCCTGGGAGAGATCGGCCTGGGCGGCGTCGCGCCGGGTCTTGATCTGGTCGCTGTTGAGCCGGGCGACGACCTGCCCGGCCTTCACCTGCGAATTGTAATCCGCGAGGATCTCCACGATCTGCCCCGAAAGCTGCGAGCCGACCAGCACGGTGGTGACCGGGGTCAGCGTGCCGCTGGCGCGCACCGCGGCCGTGATCTGGCCGCGATCCAGCGTCGCCAGCCGGTAGGGGGTGTCGTTGGCCGATCCGCCGGCCGGACGCAGGGTCCAGTAAGCGCCCGCGCCGGCGGCTGCCGCGAGACAGGCTCCAATCAAAAACTTCCGCAAGGTTACCCCCTCGGCCAGATGATCCGCCCATGGACCCATCGACCGCAGCCAGAATGCCAGAGCGCAACGGATTCCGCGAGTTAACTTCCGGCAATGTTTCGGAAAGCGGGCGGTTGGTCAGCCTGTGCGCGCCGGCGCCGTCAAAGCCAGCAGATCGCGCAGCGTGGTGATGGTCGAGGCGTCGGCGACGCCGTCGACCTTTTCCTGCCGCCAATGGCGCTGGAAGGCGGCGACCACCGCCTCCAGCCGCTCGTCGAAAACGCCGTCGACCGCGACGCCGTAGCCGAGCATGGCGAACATCGCCTGCAGCGCCTCGACGGGCTGGCCGGTTTCTCCCCGGGCCAGGAAACGCCCGCCGCGCATCGGCGCCGGCTCGACATAGAGGCCGACGCCCGCCTCGGCGAAGCGCCGCCAGGGAAAGTTCTCGCCGGGATCGATCTTGCGGCCGGGCGCGATGTCGGAATGCGCCAGCACACGCTCGGGCGGGATGCGCCAGCGCGCGCAGATGTCGCGGCACAGATCCAGCGTCGCCGCGATTTGCGCTTCGGGATAGTCCGGCAGGCCGCCGGGGTGGCCGGGATTGGCGATCTCGATGCCGATCGAGCAGGAGTTGATGTCGGTTTCGCCGGCCCAATGGCCGATGCCGGCATGCCAGGCGCGGCGCTCCTCCGGCACGAGCTGGAGCGTGTGCCCATTCTCGAAGACGAAATAATGCGAGGACACCTGCGCCACCGGATTGCACAGCCATTGCAGCGCTTCTCCGGCCACGGTCATGCCGGTGTAATGCAGGATCAGCATGTCCGGACGACGGCCCGGAGCGCCGTCGGGCTGGCGGCGCTCGCCATGGTTGGGCGATGGGAAGATCCTGGCCGCAAAGCGGCTGTCCGGCGCTGTCTGGTCTGGCATATCGGTCTTTATGCCGGCTCGATCTGGCGGCGGGTGGACAGGCCGCGCTCGCGTTCGATCATGTCCCAGGCGGCGTTGATCGCCGCGAGCCGGCGCGTGGCGATGGCCACCGCCTCCTCAGGCAGGCCGCGCGCGATCTCGCGGTCGGGATGCGTCTCGGCGACCAGGCGCCGATAGAGCTGCTTCAGGCTGGCGTCATCCATGTCGCGGGAGGCGCCGAGCACGAGATACGGATCCTCCGGCCTGCGGGCGTGACGCGCCTCGATGCGCGCGAAACCGGCTTCGTTCATGCCGAAGATCGCGGCGACTTCCCGCAGATAGGCGTGCTCGGCCTCATGGATCGCGCCGTCGGCGGCGGCGATCAGGAAGAGGCCGTCCAGCACGTCCTCGAGCAGGGCCGGCTCGTCCTGAAACGCCTCGGCGATCTGGCTGGCATAGGCCTGGAAGCCGGCGCTGGTCTGCTTGGCGAGGTCGAACAGGCTTTCGATCCGCGCCTGCTGCTCCGCCGGGATCAGAATGATGCGCTGGAAGGCGGCGACCTCGTCGCGGGTGACGACGCCGTCCGAGCGCGCCATCTTGGCCGAAAGCGCCACCAGCCCGGTGGTGAAGATCAGCTCGCGCGGCGCGGGGCCGAAGGGGGCGCCCTCGCGGTCGATCAGGACATGGCCCGCCACGGCTCCGAGCAGGGCGCCGAGCGGGCCGCCTAGCGCAAAGCCGAGGCCTCCGCCGCTCAAAACGC
>JBKBRD010000487.1:0-2504 GCA_046292405.1 Allobosea sp.
GTCCACCAGCAGGTCTTCGGCCCATCGCAGCCGTATCTCGGCCGGTTGCGGAGCGAGGTTGCGCAGGGCGGCCATGCGCACCATCGGGTCGGGATCGGCCAAGCCGAGCCGGGTTGCGCTTTCGGTGGCGATGGCTGGGAGGCGGCCCAGCTCGCTTTGCGCCGTCGCCCTGACGACGGCCGTAACCTGCGGGTCATTCGCCAGCGCAATCAACGGGCCCCGCGCAGCAGGGTTGCCGCGGCGGGCGTCATGAAATGTCCTGGCGTAGTCCTGGAAGCTTTTTCGCGGCGGCCCATGCCATGCTGCGACCGCGCTCGCGGCCCATTGCGGCGTCTTGTCGGCATGGCAAGCGTTACAGGTGTTGGGCGTCCCGAGCGCCGCGCTCAAATCCGGCCGGGGTATCCGGAACGAATGGTCGTGGCGCTTGTCGACGACCATATAGGTGCGGGCCGGCATATGGCAGGTGATGCAATCGGGCGCGCCCGCGCTCGGCTGGTGTCCGGTATGGCTGGCCGCTGCGAAGCGCTGTTGATCATGGCACTGGGCGCAGACGAGCGGTCCTTCCGCCTTCAACCTGCCGGAATGGACATCATGGCAGTCGCTGCAGACCACACCCTTCGCATACATCTTGCTCTGCCTGAAGGTCTGGTCGGTGAAGACCTCGTCGATCATCTGGCCGTCGGCCTCGAACAATCCGCTCGTCAGCAGCGCCGGCAGATGCGTCGCGACGATCGAGCGGCCCGGCCGCCAGTCCTCCGAGATCGTGCCGCGGCGCTGATGGCAGCGGGCGCACATCTCGACCTCGTCGCCGGCCGGGCGCGATGTCCCGGCGATCGGGCTGCCCGTGGCGGAGGCCGGCGACCATGCGATCGGCGGTCTTTTTGCTGCCGCTGCGGCAAATCCCTTCAGAACCGGGTCGTCGGCCCTGGCCGAGCCGGCCCAGGCGATATGGCCGGCGCCGGCGCCGTGGCAGCTCTCGCAGCCGACGCTGATCTCGGAATAGCGCGTTTCGAAGCGGTTCGCGGCGGGGTCATAGCCTTTCTGCACGGCGGTCGAATGGCATTCCGCGCACATGAAGTTCCAGTTCTGCATCCGGCCGGTCCAGTGCAGCGGGTCGCCGGGCGGCACATTCCGGTCGCCATAGACATGGAACCAGCGCTGGCCCCCCTGCGCGGCAGGGCGCGTATCCCAGGCCCAGGGCAATGCCTGCAACCGGCCGTCGGGAAAACTGACAAGGTATTGCTGCAGCGGCTTGAAGCCGAAGGTATGGCTGATCGTGAAGCTCGCCAGCCGGCCATCCTTGTCGGGGGTCTCGACGAGAAAGCGACCGTCTTCGCGACTGAAGCGCGCCGTTTCGCCGAAATGAGCGATCGTAACGCCTGAAAAATCGCCGAGCACGCTTTCCGACGTCGCCGCGTCCATTGCCCTGGCGTGGTCCGAGCCTTTCCAGTCGTTGGTCGTCGTCGCATGGCAGGATGCGCAAGCCTGCGAGCCGACATAGCCCGCCGGGGCATGAGCGGTGAGCTGGCCCACAGCCGGCATCGCCATCCGCGACTGCGCCGCAACCGGCGCGTCTCGCCCGGCCTGCCCCTGAACCAGCCCGGCGACCAGAACGATCGCGGCCGCGAGAAGCCCGCCGCCAAGGCCGAGGGATCGTGTCAGCCGCTGGCCGCGCACGGTCAAGATGCTCAGAAACGTACGCTCAGACCGATCACCGGGCCATGCTGCAACATGTCGAACTCATAGCGCGACAGTCCCGCGCCCTGGCTGTAGTCGACATAGAGCGCCTTGTAGCCGATCACCGCCGAATAGGTGACGCCGTTTGTCGTCTTGAAGTCGTAGGCATAGGCCGCCAGGGCATGCCACGTCAGTTTGCTGCCGCCCGCGCCAAGGTCGCCGCGGAATTCGAGCTGATGGTTGGGCGCAAGCGAGATGCGCGCGCGCAAGCCGGCGAAGGCGTCGACCCAATCGACGGAACCTGAGCGCGCGAGCGCTCTCCCTCTCGCGATGACCAGTTCGCCAAGATTGGCGGCTGTCCCAATGTCCAGGCCCAACTCGAGCTTCTGGCGCCAGTAGCGCGCGCCCGCCAGCACGTCGATAGCCACGTGCCCGAAGCTTCCTATCTCATAGGCGGCTCCCGCCTCGACGATCGCCATCTTCACTTTCATATCGAGCGCCAGGCCGACAGCGCCGCCTATGCCGGCAGCCGCCGTCCGGGCCCGGATTCCGGACCTTTCGACGGTGAGCGACTCGCCGATGACGTCTCCAAACAGCGCCAGGCGACCATGGCGCGCCTCCATGTTCAGCATGAGCGCAATCAGCGATCCGCCCTTGCCAATCGTGTTGTCGACGATGTCGATGAAACTCGCATCGACGTCGACGCTGCGGCCGCGCACCGTCTGAGAGCCGTTGAGCGACGTCAGCCAGCCATAGGGCGTCAGGCGGAACGTCCAGCCCGGTATGAAGGCGGGCGGCGCAACAGGCTCGCGCGCCGGCGCCGGAAG
>JBKBRD010000488.1:0-2501 GCA_046292405.1 Allobosea sp.
CGATGGCGACGCAGCCGGCGGTGGGCGTGAAGCCCTGACGCGGCAGATGCCAGAAGATGGCGCTGCCGCGGCCGCGCCGCACCGGTCGGTCGTTCCAGCCAAGCTCGACGATGATGTCGTAGAGATGGTCGGCGCGTTGCAGCCGTTCCTCGCCTGCGCCGGGCGGGCGGTCGATCAGCCGGTTGTAGCGGCGGTCGGCCGCATCGTCGCACCAGGCGTCACGCGGGCCGATCCGGCGCGTCGGCAGCAGGCAGTGGGGCCGCGCCAGGCGATCGGCCCGGTAGAACAGGCGGCGCAGCGGCAGGCAGGCGCGCGGCGTGCCGCCATCGCCCTCGCGCTTGGCGACGATGACGCCGCCGCGCCCGAGCGCGCAGGGGATCAGCGCCTGGCCGGCGACGACGAATCCCCGCTTCGGGTCGCGCACCGAGCGAATCACCTGCAGCCGGGTCAGGCGGCGCGGCGACTTATTGGCGGAGTTCGGCCGCCGCGTCTCACTGTTTCTCACGGAAATTCCAGCTTGCGTGACTTGCAGTCATGATTCAGCGGGCTCATGGTGCGCATCCGTGCCACCGCCAAGATGAGCCTCATGTCCGCCGTCCATCATATCCTTCTCTGCGACGACGACCAGACGCTGCGCGATGCGCTTGCCGAACAGCTCGGCCTTTATGAGGAATTCCGGATATCGACCGCTGGCACCGCGACGGCGGCGGTGAAGATCGTGCAGGCGGAGCGTTTCGACCTGGCGGTGATGGATGTCGGCCTGCCCGACATGGACGGGCGCGAAGCCGTCAAGCTGATGCGCAAGAACGGCTTCAAGAGCCCGGTGATCATGCTCACCGGCCAGGGCTCGGACGCCGACACGGTGCTGGGGCTCGAGGCCGGGGCCAACGACTATGTCGTCAAGCCGTTCAAATTCGCCGTGCTGCTCGCCCGCATCCGCGCCCATCTGCGCCAATACGAAGCGAGCGAGGACGCCGTCTTCCAGGTCGGCCCCTACACCTTCCACCCCGGCTCCAAGCTGCTGGTCAGCGAAAAGGGCTCGAAGACCAAGCTGACCGAGAAGGAAACCGCCATTTTGCGCTTCCTCTATCGCGCCGGGCGCAAGCCGATCGCGCGCGAGGTGCTGCTGCAGGAGGTCTGGGGCTATAACAGCCAGGTCACCACCCATACGCTGGAGACCCATATCTACCGGCTGCGCCAGAAGATCGAGCCGGACCCCGCCCATGCCAGGCTGCTGGTGACGGATGCGGGCGGCTACCGCCTCAATCCTTAAGCCGCGATGGCGCTCGACGACGATATTGCGGTGCTCTCGCGGCAGCCGCTGCTCGGGCTCATGGAGCGCGACGCCCTTCGTCTTCTGGCGTTTGCGGCCGAAACGCGCAGCCTGCGCGCCGGCGACATCCTGTTCCGGGCCGGCGATGTCGGCGATGGGGCGCTGCTCGTGCTGTCGGGCGCGGTGGCGCTGACGACGGGCGAGGACGGCCAGCCTGCCAGCGAGATCGCCGGGCCGGGCGCGCTGATCGGCGAGCTTGCCCTGTTCGCCGGGCTGCGGCGACCGGTCACGGCCATCGTGCGCGAGCCGACGCAGCTGATGAAGCTGTCGCGTTCGGTGATGCGGCGCGTGCTGGCGGAGTTTCCGGGCTCCGCCGAGAAGCTGGCCGAGGCGGTGGCGGAACGGCTGCGCGCCTTCGCCGGCGAGTTGCAGAGCGTCCAGGCCGCGCTCGAGGCGATCGACCGGCGCTGACTCAGGCTTCTACAGCTCCAGCGTCACGGTGACCGGCACATGGTCGGAGGGGCGCTCCCAGCCGCGCGCCTCGCGCAGGAAAGAGAGATCGCGCAGGGTCGGCTTCAATCCCTCCGAGAGCCAGATATGGTCGAGCCGCCGACCGCGATCGGAGGCGGCCCAATCGGCGGCGCGATAGCTCCACCAGCTGTACAGTTTTTCCGGCTCGGGCCGCAGCGCGCGCGCCGCATCGGTCCAGCCGAGATCGCCGCGCAGCGTCTCCAACATGTTCGTCTCGATCGGCGTGTGGCTGACCACGTCGAGCAGCTGCTTGTGGCTCCAGACGTCGTGCTCATAGGGGGCGATGTTGAGGTCGCCGAGCAGGATGCTGGGCCGGTCGGTCGGCCGGCTGGTCATGCCCCAGACGCCGAGCTCGTCGAGAAAGGCGAGCTTATGGGCGAATTTCGGGTTGAGCTCCGGATCGGGTATGTCGCCGCCGGCGGGGATGTAGAAATTATGGATGGCGACGCCGGCGGCGGCTCCCGCGCCGGCGCCGAGCACGACGCTCATGTGCCGGGCGTCTGCGCGTCCGCACATCGCCATCGCATCCTGCGCGCTGAATGGCAGTCTGGAGACGATGGCGACGCCGTTATAGCCCTTCTGGCCGATGAAGGCCTGGTGGACATAGCCGGCCTGGTGGAACGCCTTGGCGGGAAACTGTTCGTCTGGCGTCTTGGTTTCCTGCAGGCACAGCACATCGGGCGCCTGGCTGGTCAGG
>JBKBRD010000489.1:0-2500 GCA_046292405.1 Allobosea sp.
GGGCGTCTTGCCGGTCTCGATGGCGATGGCGTCGACCAGCCGCTCGATCAGATAGGCGGCCTCGGGCCGGCCCGCGCCGCGATAGGCGTCGACCGGGGTGGTGTTGGTCAGCACGCCCCTGAAGCGCACATGCA
The DNA here is from genome assembly GCA_046292405.1 of Allobosea sp. Taxonomy (GTDB): domain Bacteria; phylum Pseudomonadota; class Alphaproteobacteria; order Rhizobiales; family Beijerinckiaceae; genus Allobosea. Next base: position 135 of record JBKBRD010000489.1, read on the forward strand.
CGGCGGGGATGTTGTAGCAGCCCGGCGTCATCGTCGTGCCGACCCAGGGGATGAATGGCCCATATTGCGAGAGATAGGCGCCCATCTCGGCCGCCAGATCGACCTTCAGCCCGATGAACTTGCCGCGCGCATCCAGCGCCATCGTCGCGGTCGCCAGATTGGCGCGGCCATGGGTGTCGGCCAGGAAATGCTCGGTGCGGTCGGCGACCCAGCGCACCGGGCGCTTCAGCATCTCCGCCGCGACCATGGTCAGCGGATATTCGCGATACATGAAGATCTTGGTGCCGAAGCCGCCGCCGACATCGGGCGTGACCACGCGGATGCGCGAGGAATCGACCTTCAGAATGTTCTTGGCGAGGATGTCGCGCGTGCCATGGCTGCCCTGGCTGCCGAGCGTCAGCGTCCAGCGCTTGGCGCCCTTGTCATATTCGGCGATGCAGGCGCGGGTCTCCATGTAATTGGAGGCGAGGCGGTTGTTGTAGATCGTCACCGAGACGGTGCGGGCGGCCTTGGCGAAGGCCTTTTCCGTCCTGGCGCTGTCGCCCTGCTCGGCCTCGAAGGCGACATTGCCGGCCCGGTCGGGCCAGATCTGCGGCGCCTTGGCGTCGAGCGCCGCCTCGATGCCGGTCACCGCCGGCAAGGTCGTCCACTCGATGTCGATCGCCTCGGCCGCGTCGCGCGCCTGGTCGAGCGTCTCGGCCACGATATAGGCGACCGCCTCGCCGACATGGCGCACCGTATCGGTCGGCAGCACAGGCACCGGCAGCGGCTTCACCGGCTCGCCGGAGATCGTCTTGATCAGCCCCTTGCAGGGAATGTCGCCGAGATGGGCGACATCTTCGCCCGTCAGGATCAGCTTGACGCCCTTCATCGCCCGCGCCGCCGCCTTGTCGCGGATCTTGAAGGTGGCATGGGCGTATTGCGAGCGCAGCACGAAGGCGTGCAGCGCGCCCTCGACAGCGGTGTCGTCGGTGTAGCGGCCGGCGCCGGTCGTCAGCCGGTGATCCTCGACCCGGCGAACTGGCTGGCCAAATCCGAATTTCATGGGGCGCATGGGAAGATCCTTACCGGTCGTCTTGAAAGGTCGTGCAGCAATTGAAAAATCGTCTGGCGTGAAACTGGCGCAAGGCGCGCCATTCGTCAGCCCCGCGCGACGGCTTGCCGCGATGCGCGCAACGCAGGCGCGGCGCGGGCTCAGTGGTCGATCGCGCCGCCCTGCATCACCCAGTCCTTGAACCCGCCGACATAGTGGCTGTCGATCGGCAGGCCGACGGATTGCGCGAATTCGAGCGCGCGCAGCGAGCGGATGCCGGCCGCGCAGGAGAACACAACCTGCTTGCCCGGCTGGTCGGGGATCGCCGTCGGATCGAATTGCGACAGCGGCATCGAAACCGATCCGGGGATATGCCCGGCGGCGAACTCGTGCGGCTCGCGGACATCCACCAGCAGAATGGCGCCGTCGGCCAGCCCGGCCCTTACGGCGGCAAAGTCGAGATCCCTGACGACCACATCCAGCTCCAGCTCAGTCCAACAACTTCACCAGATAAAGCGTCAGCACCGGAAACGCCACCACGAGCCCGAGCCTGACGATGTCCGACAACACGAATGGCAGCACGCCGCGATAGATCCGCGTCACCGGCACGTCGCGCGCCAGCGCGGCGACGACAAAAACGTTGAGGCCGATCGGCGGCGCGGTCATGCCGATGCCGACGACGATGAGCACCAGAATGCCGAACCAGATGGCGATGTCGTCGGTCGGCATGCCGAAATCGAGCGCCGTCACGATCGGGAAGAACACCGGCAGGGTCAGCAGGATCATCGCCAACTCGTCCATCACGCCGCCGAGCACGATGTAGAACAGCAGCAGCCCGATCAGCACCGTATAGGGCGCCCAGCCCGAGGCGGCGATCATTTCGGCGGCGGCGGCAGGCACCTGCGTCAGGGCCAGAAAAGCGTTGAAGACCTCGGCGCCGAGCAGGATGGCGAAGATCATCGCCGAGGTCTCGGCCGTCTGCAGGATCGCCTGGCCGATCTCCTTGAGCCCGAGCGTGCGGCGGATCAGCCCGATCGCCAGCATCACGAAGGCTCCGACGGAGGCCCCCTCCGTGGGGGTGAACAGCCCGCCATAGATGCCGCCGACCACGACGAGCGCCACCAGCGCCGCCGGCAGCACGCCGACAAGCGGACGCAGGCGCTCGCCCCAGGCGATGCGCGGCTGCGCCGGACCGATCGCGGGGTCGAGCCGGGCCATGATCGCGATGGTCAGGCAATACATCGCCGCCGCCATCAACCCGGGAATCAACGCCGCCTTGAACAGCTTGGCGATGTTCTGCTCGGTCGAGATCGCATAGACGACGAGGATGACC
>JBKBRD010000490.1:0-2497 GCA_046292405.1 Allobosea sp.
GCCGATCGCGCCGCCGGCAGACGGCGTCGAGGACGGCATCCCCGCCCTCGCCGCCTGGGCGCTTTTTGCGTTTACCTGGCCGCGCCTCTTGCCTATCCCGCGGGGCGCGCGCGGCGCGGTAGCGATCGGGCGCGACGGCTCCGTCACCCCGGCGCCGGCGCCTTCAGTCGATGTCGTCGATCTGACCGGCGCGGGCGACGCCTTCGTCGGCGCCCTGCTTGCCGCCTGGCTGAATGGAGCGGCTGTCGACGCCGCGCTGCGGCTGGCATGCGCCGCCGGCAGTCTCCAGACCACCCGCTTCGGCGCCCAGGAAGTGCTTCCGGCGGCCGATCAACTCGCGCGTCTTGCGGGCCTGCCCGCGGACGCGCTGCAAACTTTCCAACCGGAATCAGGAACAGCCTCGTGAACACCTCGATCTTTCGCGCCAAGACTTCGGCGATCCGGCGCATCATGGGCCGCGACAAGGCCGTGATCGGCGTCATCCATTCGCTGCCCCTGCCCGGCTCCCCGCATTACGACGGGGCTGCGGTCGAGGAGATCTACGCCTTCGCTTGCGACGAGGCCGAGCGCTACCGCGACGGCGGCGTCGACGGGCTGATCGTCGAGAACCACGGCGACATCCCCTTCGCCAAGCCCGACGAACTCGGCCCCGAGACCGCCGCCTGCATGGCGGTGATGGCCGATCGCGTGCGCCGGGCGAGCGGGCTGCCGATCGGCATCAACGTGCTCGCGAACGGCGCCATTGCCGGCATCGCCGTCGCCAAGGCCGCCGGGGCGAGCTTCGTGCGCGTCAACCAATGGGCCAACGCCTACGTCGCCAATGAGGGCTTCATGGAGGGCAAGGCCGGCGCGGCAGCGCGCTATCGGTCCTGGCTGCGCGGCGGCGACATCGCGATCTTCGCCGATGTCCATGTCAAGCACGGCGCACACGCCATCGTCGCCGATCGCGGCCTGCCCGAATTGACCCGCGACGCGGAATTCTTCGATGCCGACGCCGTCATCGTCACCGGCCAGCGCACCGGCGACAGCGCCAACCTGGGAGAGCTGGCGACGGTCCGCAGCGCGACCTCCCTGCCCGTTATGGTCGGCAGCGGCGTCACCCCCGCCAATGTCGCCGCCATTTTCGGCCATGCAGATGCGGTGATCGTCGCCAGCGCGTTGAAGCATGGCGGCAGCTGGTGGAACGCTGTCGATCCGGCCCGGCTGAAGCAGTTCATGGCGGTGGTCGCCCAGGCGCGCGCATGAGCCGCGTCGTCGTCTTCGGCAACGCCTCGCTCGACATCGTCTTGACGCTTGCGGCCTTCCCGCAGCCGGGGGAGACGGTGCTGGCGCGCGAGGCGCTGACCTGCGCCGGCGGCAAGGGGCTGAACCAGGCGATCGCAGCGGCCCGCGCCGGCGCAAGGGCGCATCTCATCGCAGGGATCGGCGCTGACGACGCCGCAAGCCGCATTCGGGCGAGCCTGGCGGCCGAGTCCGGCCTGACCACGTCTTTTCTCCCATGTGCTTCGCCGACCGATCTCTCGACGATCTGGCTGGATGGCGCAGGAGAGAACATGATAGCCAGCTCGAACAGTTGCGCCCATGCGGTGACGGCCGACGACGCAGCCCGTGAACTGGCCGATCTCGCACCCGGCGACTGGCTGGTGCTGCAAGGCAATCTGACGCAGGCCGCCACCGAAGCCGCGATCCTGGCCGGACGGACAGCGCAGGCCGGCATCGTGCTGAACACCGCCCCGATGCAGGGCTGGATGGAGTCGGTCCTGCCGAAGGTCGATATTCTCGTGGCCAACGACCTCGAGGCGCGCCAGCTGACGGGCGCGCAGGCGTGCGACGAGGCCGCCGCCCGGTTGCGCGACGCCGGCTGCGCGCGCGTCGTGATCACGCTCGGCGCGCGCGGCGCGTTGATGCTCGGTTCCGACGGCTCGCTTCGCGTGCCCGCACCGGCGGTCACCGCCATCGACACGGCAGGCGCCGGCGACATGTTTGTTGGCGCACTCGTCGCCAGCCTGGCGAGGCAGCACACGATGGCTTCGGCGATGGCGCTCGCCGTCGCGTCGGCAGCCGCCAGCGTGACACGCCGGGGCACGACGACGTCGTTCCCGACACGCGACGAGATGAAGGCGCTGACGCCGCCATCCTGAAACCCGCTGCGCCTGAGCTGTTCTGCGATCCTAGTTCCGCCAGGCTCCGCGGCCCGACCGGCTCATGTCGACACGCCCGTCTTGCCGCCCCCCATAGCGCAGCCTCGAACATGCGCTCACGAAGCCATTGACATGGGCCGGCATCTACTCAGGTATCGCCTGAAGCTGAAAGCCTGACTTGAGCAAGGCGCTCATAGGCAAGCCAAGAGAATCAAACCACTTTGCATAAATGCTTGCGATTTCTCCCGATCTGAAAACCCGCGAGAGCGCTCTTGTGACGGCCAGCCGAAGCTCAGGATCATCGCGACGGAACATAATTCCGTATGGATCGTAAGTAAGCAGCCGACCTGTGACTG
>JBKBRD010000491.1:0-2478 GCA_046292405.1 Allobosea sp.
AGGCGCCGGCCAGGCCCGGCATCGGCAGCGAGGCCATGCCGGCCGGGCCGAGCGGCGCCACGATGATCGCCATGTCGGCCGGATCATCGGGCCGGGCGATGGCGAGGCGCGCGCCGGCCGGGGCGCGGCTGACGCCGACGCTGAGAGGCGAGCCGGCCATGATCTGCCGCGAAGCGGAGAGGGCAGGGCTCTCGGCTGCGCGTCTAGGCTGGGCGAGACCCGGCGTCGCGACCAACAGCGCGAGCAGCGCTGCCGCCACCCGCGACATGCAAAGCGAGGCGCCCCGCCTCACGCGTCAGCCCATGGCGGCGGCGACGGCATCGAGCGCCGCTTGCGCCTTGTCGCCATCGGGGCCGCCGGCCTGGGCCATGTCGCGGCGGCCGCCGCCGCCCTTGCCGCCGAGCTGTTCGGACGCCGCGCGCACCAGCGCCACCGCGTCGAAGCGATCGGTCATGTCGGCGGTGACGCCGACGACGACGCCGGCTTTCCCATCTTCGGCGACGCCGATGATGGCGACGACGCCGGAGCCGATGCGGGCCTTGGCCTCGTCGGCCAGGCTCTTCAAATCCTTCATTTCGACGCCGGTGATCGCCCGCGCCAGCAGCTTCGCGCCGGCGATTTCCCGAACCGGATCTTCGGCCGCGCCGCCGCCGCCCATGGCGAGCTTCTTGCGCGCCTCGGTCAAGTCGCGGTCGAGCTTGCGGCGCTCCTCGATCAGCGCAGCGAGCCGCGTCTCGGCCTCGCCCGCCGGGACTTTCAGCAGCGAGGCGAGCCCATGCAGCCGGCGGCTGTCCTCATTGAGCTGGCGGCGCGCGGCGGCGCCGGTCATCGCTTCCAGCCGGCGCACGCCCGAGGCGACGGCGCTCTCGCCGACCACGCTGATCATGCCGATGTCGCCGGTGCGGCCGGCATGGGTGCCGCCGCAGAGCTCGACCGAAAAAGCCTTGCCGTCATCCCGCGTGCCCATGGCGACGACGCGGACCTCATCGCCATATTTCTCGCCGAACAGCGCGCGCGCGCCCGAGGCGATCGCCTCGTCGACGCTCATCAGCCGCGTCGTGACCGGCTCGTTGCGCAGCACGATGGCGTTGGCGATGTCCTCGACCTTGGCCAGTTCGGCGTCCGAGATCGGCTTGGGGTGCGAGAAGTCGAAACGCAGCCGGTCGGGCGAGACCATCGAGCCCTTCTGCGCGACATGGTCGCCCAGCACCAGCCGCAACGCCTCGTGCAGCAGATGGGTGGCGGAATGGTTGGCGCGGATGGCGCTGCGCCGGGCATGGTCGACCACCAGCTCGACCGCCTGGCCGCGCTTGAGCTCGCCCTGTTTCACGGTCACCGCATGGGCGAAGACGTCGCCGAGCTTCTTCTGGACGTCGCCGACATCGGCGCTGGCGTGAGCGGCGCGGATCACGCCGGTATCGCCGAGCTGGCCGCCGGACTCGCCATAGAACGGGGTCTGGTTGACGATGACGAAACCGGTCTCGCCCGGCTGCAACGTCTCGACCTCGGCGTTGTCGCGGATCAGCGCGGTGATGACGCCTTCCGCCGTCTCGGTGTCGTAGCCGAGGAACTCGGTGGCGCCGAGCCTGTCGCGCAGCGGATACCACAGGGTTTCCGTGGCGGCCTCGCCCGAGCCGGACCAGGCGGCGCGCGCCTTGGCCTTCTGCTGCTGCATGGCGGCGTCGAACGCCTCGGTATCGACCGAGACGCCGCGGGCGCGCAGCGCATCCTGCGTCAGGTCGAGCGGGAAGCCATAGGTGTCGTAAAGCGTGAAGGCGACATCGCCGCGCAGGCTCTGGCCGGAGACCAGATCCCTGGAGGCGTCGTCCAGCAGCGACAGGCCGCGCGCCAGCGTGGTGCGGAAGCGGGTTTCCTCGAGCTGCAGCGTCTCCGCGATCAAAGCCTCGGCCCGCAGCAACTCGGGATAGGCTCGCCCCATCTCGCGGGTCAGAACCGGCACCAGCTTGTGCAGCAGCGGATCCTTGGCGCCGAGCAGCTGGGCATGGCGCATGCCGCGCCGCATGATCCGGCGCAGCACATAGCCGCGGCCCTCGTTCGACGGCAGCACGCCATCGGCGATCAGGAAGGCCGAGCAGCGCAGATGGTCGGCGATGACGCGGTGGCTCGCCTTCATCGGCCCGTCGGAGGCGACCGAGGTGAGATCGGCGATGGCGCGGATCAGCGCGGCGAACAGGTCGATCTGGTAGTTGTCATGCGTGCCCTGCAGCACGGCCGCGATCCGCTCCAGCCCCATGCCGGTGTCGATCGAGGGCCGCGGCAGATCGGTCCGGATGCCGCCGGCCGCCTCCTCATACTGCATGAAGACGAGGTTCCAAATCTCGATGAAGCGGTCGCCATCCTCGTCGGGCGAACCCGGGGGGCCGCCGGGGATGTGGTCGCCGTGATCGTAGAAGATCTCGGAGCAGGGGCCGCAGGGGCCGGTGTCGCCCATGCGCCAGAAATTATCGGAGGTCGGGA